>SKYL01000283.1 GCA_007127935.1 Halorhodospira sp.
CTGGTGGTAGTTCTCGATCAGCGCCGGATAGAGCTCCAGCGTGTGGTAGGCGACGGGGTTCGGTAGGCCCATGGCGTCGCCGAACAGCAGCAGCATCACCAAGTCCTCCTGCTCCCGGAGTTCCCGCTTCACCTCGGCCTCGCGGCCGAGGCGAAGCATCCGGTCGTAGTCCCGCAGCAGGGCCGCCGCCCGTTGCCGCCAACCTTGGGTGGGGTCCGGGTCAGTCACGGTTGCCGCCGGCCTCTTCACCGGCCTCCGCCAATGCCTCCAACTCGTCCCGGTGGCGGAAGAGCCGGGCGGCCTCCAGCAGAATCCATAAGGCGAAACCGAGGATCATGGCGCCGAGGATCAGTAGCAGCCACTGGGTGTCGGCGTCGTGCAACCCCGACCACTGGAAGACCACCTGCTCGGTCATCGCCCACAGGGTCATGGTGAGCAGAAAGACCATCGGGATCAGCGTCGGCAGTGGATTGCGCCCTAGCCGGTAGAGCCACAGCGAGATCAGCATCAGGGTGATCCCGGCCAGCAATTGATTGGCGGTGCCGAACAGCGGCCACAGTAGGAAGCCGCCGGAACCCATGCCCCGGCCGCCGTCGGGGAGCAGCACCAACAGGGCGGTGAGGCCCACCGCCAACGAAGTGGCCACATGCCGGCGGCTGAGCGTGTGGACGCCGTACTCGGTGCCCAGTTCGCCGATGATGTAGCGCATCAGCCGGACCGCCGAGTCGAGGGTGGTGGCGGCGAAGCAGACGATGATCAGCGCCACGATGGTCCGCGCCACGTCGGCGGGGATGCCCACCCCCGCGGCCAGTTGGGCGGCGCCCTGGACGAAGTTGCCCACCCCGCCCGCCCCGGCGGCGGCGAAGCTGGAGTAGCTGTCGAAGAAGTCGCTCTGGGTGGCGAAGACCGTGGCCACGGCGCAGATGGTAATCAGCGCCAACGTCCCCTCGCCGATGGCGCCGAGATAGCCCACGGTGCGGGCGTCGGGTTCCCGGTCCAACTGCTTCGATGAGGTGCCCGACGCCACCAGCCCGTGGAAGCCGGAGATGGCGCCGCAGGCGATGGTGATGAAGAGCAGCGGGAACCAGGAGATCTCGGCCTGGGTGTTGTAGACCGGGGCGGTGACCTCGGGCTGGAGCACCAATAGGCCGAGGTAGAGGATGCCAAGGCCGACCACCAGTTGCTGGGCATTGATGTAGTCCCGGGGCTGGAGAAGCTTCCAGACCGGCAGCGTGCTGGCGATATAGACGTACGCCAGCAGCACCAGAATCCACGTCAGGAAGCTGGCGGAGACCGCCTCCAGGCCGAAGAGCACGGTGCCGGCGCCCTCGCCGCCGAACCAGCGGACCAGGTCGATCTGCAACCACTCGACCCGCGTGGTGAGGATCGCCGTGCCGTACATCAGCACCAGCGCCACCAACGACGGCGCCAACAGGTTGCCGCCGCGGCGCAGCACCGCGTACCCGATCCAGATCGCCACCGGCACCTGGAGCACCACCGGCAGCACCGAGGCCGGGTTGCTGATGAACAGATTGGCGATGACCCAGGCGAAGACGGCGTTCACCATCAACACCAGGATCAGAATGATGAACAGGAAGAGCAGCTTCGCCCGCCGCCCCACCAGCCGGTGTGCCATGGTCCCCACCGACTGGCCCCGGTGGCGCGCCGAGAGCACCAGGGCGCCGAAGTCGTGGACGCCGGCGGCGAAGACGGTGCCCAGGGCCACCCAGGCCAGGGCCGGGCCCCAGCCCCAATACATGGCGATGGCCGGGCCGACGATGGGCGCCGCACCGGCCACCGAGGTGAAGTGGTGGCCCCAGAGGATCCACTTGTTGGTGGGGACGAAGTCGACCCCGTCGTTGTAACGGTGGGCGGGGGTGACGAAGTTCGGGTCGAGGCGGTAGATCCGCTCGGCGATGAACCGCGAGTACCAGAACCAACCGAAGAGATAGAGGGCGACCGCCGCCGCCGCCAGCCAGATTGCGCTCATGCCTGGTGCCTCCCTGACTCCACTGGGGCGCGAAAAATGTAGTATGGGTTTCTATATTACAGATTTGGTCCTCCTGGGAAGGGAGGGTGCCGATTCGCCATGTATGGGGCCGTGGGCAGGAGGGTGTGAGATGGGTGAGATCGTCGTCGGAGCGGACGGGTCGGAAGGCGGGCGCCGGGCGTTGGCGTGGGCCGTGGAAGAGGCGCGGCTGCGGAAATCGTCGGTGGCGGCGGTCTGCGTGATCGACCGCCGCTACATGGACCCGGACCTGGGGGTTTTGGTGGCCCCGGCCAACAAGGAGTTGGAGGAGGAGGCCCAACGCAGCCTCGATGCCGCCCTGGAAGCCGTCGGCGGCGCCGAGGGCGTGGAGGTGCGTAGCGAGGTGCTTCACGCCCAGCGCCATGGGGTGGCCGGGACGTTACTTGAACGGGCCGAGGAGGGCGCCGATATGGTGGTGGTGGGCAGCCGTGGCCACGGCGGCTTTACCGGGCTGCTGTTGGGTTCGGTAAGTCAACAGGTGATCCAGCACGCACCGTGCCCGGTGGTGGTGGTGCCCGGCGCCAAGGGATAGGCGTCGCCGGGTCGCCGGTGACGCGACCGGTCAACGGCCGGGAAGTTGCTGGTGGTAATGGTACGGGTGGAGGCTCCGCCCACCCTCCGGCACGAAGAGTTGGGGGAAAGTGCCCATGATCTCCTGTTGCTCCCGGGCGATCTCCCGCTGCATCTCGAACATATCCCCAGTCATCGCACCGATCTCCCCGGTGCGGGGTGTGGCGTAATAAGGAGAGGGTGGGGCGCCGGGTCGGGCCGGCGGTGCGGTGGGCCGGATGCCGAGTTCTCCCATGGAGCGCATGGCCTCACGCTCCAGTTCGAACATCTCACTCTGGGTGTGGCGCATGGCGTCCCGGGAGCCGGGATCTCCCGTTTGTCCGGGTGCGATGCCCGCCCCGGGCCACTGCCGTGGGTCGCTGTAATCGCTGGGTTCACCGGTGCCCGAGTTTGGAGGCAAAGGGGCGCAAGCGGCGCCGACCACCAGGGCCGTGATGGCGGCCACCGCTCGCAGGATTGCGGCCGTCTTCCATGGAGGGCCGTGCCCACGGAGGCGGGGTCCCGCCATGGCAAGGCCTTCTGAGATGTTCATTGATGGTGCCGGGACTTCTCGCATGGCCTTACGATACTCGGCCGGGCCTGCCGTGGGCTACCCGATTTATGCTAGTTATTATAATCTTTCGAAAGTTAGAGAACCGGGTCCGGGTTGGGATGGTTGGAGTCCCGGCGCCGGTTCACGCGGGGGACGGAATCCCGGTATGCTGTCCTCCGGTTTTCCGCAGCGTTGATACCAGGAGGGGTGTGGTGGAGGTGCACAGCGCGAGGGTGGTGCAGCTCTCCGGACTGCGCGGCGTTTGCTGCGACTGTTCGCTCTTCCAGTTGTGTCTCCCGCTGGACTTGGAAGAGGCGGACATCCGGCGCTTGGAGGCGCTGATGCAGCGGCAGCGGCGTCTTGCCCGGGGCAGTGTGCTCTACCGCTCCGGCGACCGCTTCCGGGCCGTCTATGTGGTGCGTACCGGAGCGCTGAAGACCTATACCCTTTCCCGGGACGGCGAGGCCCAGATCACCGGCTTCCACATGGCGGCCGAGATGGTCGGGTTGGACGCGGTCAGTGCCGGAGTCCACCCATGCGAGGCGGTGGCCTTGGAGAGCAGCACCGTCTGCGAGATCCCTTTCGACGATCTGGAGGATCTCTCCCGTGAACTGCCTGGTTTGCAGCGGCAGTTGCTGCGGCTGATGAGCCGGGAGATCTTCCACGACCACGAGATGCTTCAGGCGTTGACCCGGCGCACCGCCGACGAGCGCCTGGCCATTGCACTGATGAACTTCTCCCGGCGATTTTCCCGCCGCGGTCTGTCGGCGACCCGTTTCCGGCTGCCGATGTCGCGCAGCGATCTGAGCAACTATCTGGGCTTGGCGCCGGAGACGCTGAGCCGCCTCTTCCGGCGGTTCCAGGAGCAAGGGTGGCTGGAGAGCCGGGGGAAGGAGGTGGTCCTGTTGCAGCCGGAGGCCATCCAGGATTTGGCGGGTTGAGGCGCCGCTAGGGAAACGCTGAATAATCCGTCATTGCGAGCGAAGCGAAGCAATCTCCATGGGTTGGCGTCAAAGTGATGGAGATTGCTTCACTTCGCTCGCAATGACGGATTATTCGGCGTCTTTCTAAAACAACCCCAACGCCCGGGCAAAGACCACCAAGATCGCCAGCGGCACGATGTAACGCACGGTAAAGAGCCACGCCCGGTACCACCCCTCGTTCTGGAAACCCAGCTCCTGTACCGTCGCCGACCGCGGCAACACCCAACCGGCGAAGATCGCCATCAGCATGCCGCCCAGCGGCAGCAGGATGCTGGTGGAGAGGTACTCCATGACCCCCATGAAGTTCATCCCCAAAACCGTCAGCTCGCTCCAGTAGTTGAAGGAGAGGACGGAACCGATGCCGACGAACCACGCCGTGCCCGCCACCGCGAAGGTGGCCCGGGGGCGCCGCCACCCCCGGCTCTCCACCAGGTACGCGGTGGCCGGCTCCGTGATGGAGATGGCCGACGTCCAGGCGGCGAAGGAGAGCAGGATGAAGAACAGGGTGCCGAAGAGCACGCCCATGGGCATCTGGCCGAACCCGTAGGAGAGGGCGACGAAGACCAGGCCGGCGCCCTCCTGGGGGTCGAGGCCGGCGGCGAAGACGATGGGGAAGATCGCCAGCCCGGCGATCAACGCGATGGCGGTGTCGGCCCCGGCGATGATCCCGGCGTTGCGCGGGATCGACGAACGGCTGGAGAGGTACGAACCGTAGGCCATGATCGCACCCAGGCCGAGACTCAACGTAAAGAACGCCTGCCCCATGGCGATCAGCACCGACTCCCCGGTCAACGCCGAGAAATCGGGTGTAAATAGGAAGGCCACCGCCTCGGCGAACGCCCCGGCGCCCATGCCGTACCCCACCATCATCAGCAGCAGCACAAAGAGGAGGGGCATCAGAATGCGCACCGCCTTCTCGATGCCGCTGCGCACCCCCCGGGAGACGACGTAGCCGGTGAGCGCCATGAAGACCGTGTGCCAGAGGAGCAATTGACCCGGATTGCTCAACAGGCCGGTGAAGGTCTGCTCCACCATGGCGGTGTCGGCCCCGGTGAACATGCCGGAAGCGGTGAACGGCACGTAGGCCAACGCCCAACCGGCGACCACCGAGTAGAAGGAGAGGACGATGAACCCGGCCAAGACCCCCATCCACCCGAGC
>SKYL01000289.1 GCA_007127935.1 Halorhodospira sp.
GACGTCGAACGGAGCGACCGCCTGGAGCCGGAAAAGACCCCGCCAGGGGCGCGCGCAGGGATGCGCGCGTCGGGTGACGCGCCGGGAGCGCGTTCACCCGATCCCGGCGGAAGGCGAGGAGCGCAGTGGGTCGCCGATCCATCCACCCCCACCGCGCCACGCCAAAAGGCACCAAGTCACCAACCGCCCCCCGGACCTTTGCCTATGGTCCGGCCGAGGCCCCAGCCCAATCCCGAGGCACCAAAAAGTACTCGGTCAAGTCCGCTTCCGGACTCCCCGGCTCCGCGCTCCACCCATACTCCCAGCGCGCCAGCGGCGGCAGCGACATCAAGATCGACTCGGCCCGGCCGCCGGACTGGATACCGAAGCGCGTCCCCCGGTCGTGGAGCAGATTGAACTCCACATAACGGCCACGCCGGTAAAGTTGAAATTCCCGCTCCCGTTCCCCATACGGCGTGTCGCGGCGCCGCTCCACAATCGGGCCGTACGCCTCCAGGAAGGTGGCGCCGACCTCGCGGACAAAGGCCAGACACGTCTCAAAGTCCCAGCGGTTCAAATCATCGAAGAACAGACCGCCGATCCCCCGCTGTTCCCCCCGGTGAGGGAGCCGGAAGTACTCGTCGCACCGCTCCTTGAGTTCTTCATAGAGACCGTCGCCGAACGGGGCGCAGGCCGCCCGGGCGCGCCGGTGCCAATCCCGGCAGTCGGCCTCGAAGCCGTAGCACGGGGTGAGATCGAAGCCGCCGCCGAACCACCAGACGGCATTGCCGCCGGGCTCCCCGGCCACGAAGGCGCGTAAGTTGGCGTGGGTGGTGGGGACGTAAGGGTTGCGGGGGTGAAAGACCAGGGAGATGCCCAGGGCCTGAAAGGGGCGGCCGGCCAGTTCCGGCCGGTGTTCCGTGGCGGCGGACGGCAGCGCCGGTCCGGAGACATGGGAGAAATTGACCCCCGCCTGTTCCATCAGCGCCCCCTCCCGGAGTACGCGGCTGATGCCGCCGCCCCCGCTTTCGCGGGTCCAGCGGTCGGTGCCGAACCGGCCCTCGCCATCCCATGCCTCTACCTGGCGGCAGATCCGCCCCTGGAGGCCCAGCAGGTCATCACGGAACCGCTGTACACCGTCGGCGGGCAAGTCCGTCATGGGGTCTCCTGAGTGGGGTCGCCGCTCTCCTTGGGATCGATCCCCAGCGCCTTGAGTTTACGGTACAGGTGGGTCCGCTCCATGCCGGTCAACCGTGCCAAGCGGGCGACGCTGCCCTGTGCCCGCTGAAGCTGATGGCGGAGGTAACGGCGCTCGAACCGTTCCCGCGCCTCCCGCATCGGCAGCCGGAGTTCACCGTGGGGGTCATCGCCGCCGGTCATCGCGGCGCCCAGCAGCGTTTCCACCTCGCCGATCTCGATCCGCTCTCCGTTCCCGAAGATGAGCAGGCGTTGCACCAGATTCTGAAGTTCACGGACATTGCCCGGCCAGTCATGCTCACACAGCCGTTCCCGGGCGGCATCGGCAAAGGTGCGGTGGGGCAATCGGTCGCGATCGGAGTAGTGCTGTACATAGAACGCCAGCAATTCAGGGATGTCTTCCCGGCGATCCCGCAGCGGCGGCACCGCCATCTCTACCTCGGCCAACTCGTAGTAGAGCGGTTCCCTGAATCGTCCGGCGGCGGCCTCCCCGGCCAAATCGCGTACCGTCCCGGCCACCAGGCGGGTGGTCAGCGGCACCTGCGCGTTGCCGCCCTCCCGCCGGAAAGCGGAATCGCGGATCGCCGCCAGCAGCCGCGCCTGGATGCGTCCGTCCATATCCCCCACCTCGGCGATGAAGAGGGTCCCCCCCTTTGCCTGTTCCAAGAGCCCGTAGGAGATGCCGCCGTCCCGTTCATGGCCGAACAGCTCGGCCATGCCGTAATCTCCGGTGAGGCGCGCCCCGGTGACCGGAATGAAGGGCCGTTCGTCGCCGGAGGAGATCTGGTGCTGGTAGGCCGCCAGGCAGCGCTTGCCGGTGCCCGGCTCGCCCGTCAGCAATACCCGTTGGTTGTGGGGGGCGACCCGCCGCAGTTGCGCCCGTAGCGCCTTCATCGCTTCGCTGTTGCCGAGGGGCTCCTCGGGCAAGGTCGCCAAGCCGCGTAGTCCTTCGTTCTCTTGCACCAGCCGATTGGCCTCCAGGGCGCGCTCGACGGTGAGCAGCAGCTTGGGCATAGAGAGCGGTTTTTCGAGGAAGTCCCAGGCGCCGAGACGGGTCGCCTCCAAAGCGGTCTCAATGGTGCCGTGCCCGGAGATCATCACCACCGGGCACGGCGGCCGCCCGCCGGTACTCCACTCTTGGAGGAGCGTGATTCCGTCCACATCGGGCATCCAGACATCGAGCAGGACCAGGTCGGGGCGGCGGCGGCGCATGGCGCGGCGGGCGCCCTCCCCGTCGGCGGCGGTGCGTACCGAGTACCCCTCATCGGCCAAGATCTCTCCCACCAGCGATCCGATGGCCGGTTCGTCATCCACCACCAGTACGTCGGCCGTCATTCCGGTCATGCCGTACCCTCCATGGGTTGCCGGCGGCTGGGCAGCCGCAGGATCAACTCCGCCCCGGTGGCGGAGTTCCGTGCCTCAATCGAACCGTCGTGTTCCTCGGCGATCTTCTTGACAATGGGCAGCCCCAGTCCGGTGCCCCGCGGCTTGGTGGTGACGTAGGGCTCGAAGACCTGGGACAGCACCGACGGGTCGAATCCGGGCCCGTCGTCTCGCACCATAACCTCCACAAAACGGCGATCCGCCCGTCCTGTCCCTTGTGCGTGCAGGTTCACCGTGCCGCCTCCGGTGCAGGCGTCTCCCGCGTTGCGCAGCAGGTTGTGCAGCAGCCGCCGTAGGCGGTTGGCATCTCCGTAGAGTGGGGGTAGCGGGTCTTCCACGTCGACTTGGAAGACGACGTCCGGCATCTCGTGGCGATAGAGTTCCGCCGCCTCCTCAAGCAGCACCGCCACGTCCACCGGCTTGCGTTCCATGCGCGGCGCCCGGGCATATTCGGAGAAGGCGTTGACCATGGCCTTCATGATCTCCACCTGGCGCACGATGGTGTCGGTGGACCGCTCCAGCAACTCCCGGTGGCGTTCGTCCGGCAGCACATCGTGCAGCTTGTGCCCGAGCCGTTCGGCGGCCAGCTGGATCGGGGTCAGCGGGTTGCGGATCTCGTGGGCGAGGCGGCGCGCCACCTCGCCCCATGCCGCTTCGCGCTGGGCCGAGAGCAGGTCGGTGATGTCGTCGAAGACCACCACGTGTCCGCCAGGGCCGGAGATCCCGGGCAGCTGGGCGCCGCTCACCGCCAAGCTTCGCTCGTTGCCGTCGGTGCTGGGGATCACGGTTTGTTCGCGCCACTCACCCGGGCCCCGGCGGCGCTCCGCAATGCGCTCCCAAAGCGGAGCCAAGCGTGGGTCCACGCCCTTCATCTCTCCCGTGTCGGCTTCCAGATGACGGCGCAGTGGCAATTGCAGGATCGCCTCGGCAGCGGCGTTGGCGCTGCGCAGGCGTCCATGGGTGTCCAGCGTGATGACCCCGGACGAGAGCCGCTCCAGCACCGTCTCCAAACGTGTCCTCTGGTGCTCCACCATGGCCTGGCTGCGTTTGGCGCTCTCCCGTGCCCGGGCAATGTTCCGGCTCATCTCATTGAAGGAGGCGACCAAACCGCCCAACTCATCCTTGGGACCGGCTGGCAGTTGGGTGCCGTACTCACCTTCGGCCACGGCCCGGGTTCCCTCCGCCAAGTCGCGCACCGGGGCGGTCAGCCGTTGGGCCAAGTAGAGCGCGGACCAGACGGCGAACATCAGGGAGACCAGCAGCACCAGGGAGAGGGTCAGTGTGAAACTGTCGCGCAGCGGCCCCCGCAGAAAGGTCAGTTCGCCGTGGCGGGCATACGCCGCCTGGACCGCCTCCGCCCGAACGGCGATCCTCGGAGGGACCGGGAAAAACGCCTCGGCGGCGTCGCCACCATCCAGGCCGATCACCACGCGGACCACCAATCCGTCAGGTACCGGCTCGGTGGAGGTCAGTGCTCCGCCCGCGCCCAATTCGGCAAGCCGTTCGGGTGGCGGGGGCGGCACTCCCTCGGGCAGTGTGCCGGCGGTGGCCTGACGGCCGGCCAGAGAGGTCCGGGCGATCCCTAAGGCGCCGCTCTCCAGGCGGATCGCCTCCAGCGTCTCTTCGTTGAGGTGTTCCCCGGCAAGTTGTTGTCCCAACGCCCGTGAAAGCGCCCTTTTCAACGGCCGTTCATGGTGGCTGAGGGCGGCGCGGGTCAATTCCAGTGCCTCCTCCAGAGACTCCTCCACCCGTACGTCGAACCAACTGTCGATACCGGCGCGGAGGAAGTGCATGGAGAAGAGGTAGACCACCAGCACCGGAACCACCGCCAGGAGCACCAGGAAGCCGGCCAGCCGCACCGCCAGCCGGCTGCCGGGGCGCCGTTCATGGTGGGCGCGCACCAGCCGGTAGAGGCTTAGTCCGGCGGCGACGGAGAGTCCCACCAAAGCCACCGCGTTGATGCCGAGCAGCACCGCGTAGAGGCGGCTGAACCGCTCACTGTCCTGGGTGGCGGCGGTCAGCAGGCCCAGCGCCACCAGAAGAAGCAAACAGAGCAGCACGCGCCACAGGGTCTCGTGGCGCCGAGGCCGCGTTTCCTGATTCAGTCTTCCAATCTCCATACGTACCAATCGCTGCCGACGCGCCAGTCGGCGGACAACAAGGCGGAAGCCTGCAGGGGGGGCGGTAGTTCGTCGATCTCCAGCCGGGTGCGTAGACGTACTTCCGCGCCGGCCAGCGCGTCGGGACCGGCGTTCTCCAAGACGGTCCACCCGTCCACGTGGCCGAGGGCCCAGAGCATCGATTCGGTGTTGACGAAATAGCGTTGCTGCCCGCCGGTATCGAGGCGGTAGCGCCGGCTCAACGGCTGGTAACGCAGCACGGCCTCCCGTTCTACGGTGGCCACCTCTTCATCCCACCACCACCAGCGGGGGTGGCGTACCTCCACGCGTTGGGAGACGGTCAGGGGGATGCCGCTGTCCAGTGCTTGCCGGGCGGCGGGCGGCAGTTCGTAAGCGATGAAGGCGGAGAGCTTCCAGTGGTCGTCCGGACCGTGGGTCAGTTGGGCGCGCTGGATCTCAAACGCGGACGCGGGGATGGCGGTTGCCGCCATCATCAGCGCGAACATCCAAGTTAAGGAAGCTTGGAGCGCCGAGTGCCAAGGGGGGCGGGGGCCTCTGTTAAGGGTGTCGGCCGCCTGGATGGCGGCC
>SKYL01000238.1 GCA_007127935.1 Halorhodospira sp.
CCGGACGGCGGCCGTCAAGCCTCCAGGGGTTCGCCCCGCACAGCGGCGAACCCCTGGAGGGCCGCGCCGGACTTGCGCACGAAGCAGGAATGCGTAGTGCGCAAGGATTCACGGCGTCCCTGGATGGGGCCTCCGCCCCTCCGCGCGCCGGTGAACCAAACTGACTCGCTACTCTGTGGGTGTAGATAGCGGCCGCTGCCTCGAAGTTCAACGGCTGGGGGCCAGCGCCGTCACCCGCCGCAACCCCCCCGGCAATTGCACGCCGCGCCGCCCCCGGACCGCGCGGAACGGGTCGAGGGCCGACGTCTCCAGCACCTTGCCGGCCCCGCCCGCGGTGACGCGCAGCCCGGTCCCGGCGGGCAAGAGGGTCAGCGCCACCACCACCTCCTCCCGCGACTTGACCCGCTCCGGCGGAATCCCGATGAGCTTGTTGCCCTTGCCACGCGGCATCTCCGGCAGCTCGGCCAGAGGGAAGACCAGCAGCCGCCCGTCGGAACTGGCCACCGCCACCTCGGCCCCCTCCAGGGCGTCCCCTTCCGGCAGGCGCACCGGGGGCAACGGCCGCCCCCCTTCGGGGACGGTGAGCACCGCCTTGCCGGCCCGGTTGCGGGAGATCAACTCGCGGAACCGGACCACGAACCCGTAGCCGGAATCGGAGGCCAGCACGTAGCCGGCGTCGGGCGCGTCGGCCAGCACCGCATCGAAACGGGCGCCGTCGGGGGGCGTGAAACGGCGGGTCAGCGGCTCACCCTGGCTCCTGGCCGACGGCAACTGGTGGGCCAACACCGCATAGGCCCGGCCGGTGGTGTCGAGGAAGACCGCCGGTTGGTTCGAGCGCCCCAGGGCGTGGCCGAAATAGCCGTCCCCCGCCTTGTAGGAGAGCCCGGCCGGGTCGACCTCATGGCTCTTGGCGGCACGCACCCACCCCTTCTCCGAGAGGACGATGGTGACCGGCTCGCTCGGCATCAACTCGGTCTCGTCCATGGCCCGGGCCGCGCCACGGACCACCAGCGGTGAGCGGCGATCGTCGCCGTGGGTCTTGGCGTCGGCCTTCAGTTCACGCTTCACCAGCTTGCGCAGCTTGCCGTCGGAGCCGAGGGTAGCGCGCAGGTCGTCCCGCTCCCGCTCCAGGTCGCCCTGCTCGGCGCGGATCTTCATCTCCTCCAGCTTCGCCAAGTGGCGCAGCCGCAACTCCAGGATCGCCTCGGCCTGGGCGTCGGTGAGACCGAAACGCTCCATCAACACCGGCTTCGGCTCGTCTTCCTCGCGGATGATGGCGATCACCTCGTCGATATTGAGGTACGCCGTCAGCAACCCCTCCAGGACGTGGAGCCGATCCTCCACCTTCTCCAGACGCCACGCCAGGCGGCGGCGCACCGTCTCGGTGCGGAAGCGCAACCACTCGGCAAGGACGTCGCGCAGGGAGAGGACGCGGGGCCGGCCGTCCAGGGTAATGACGTTGAGGTGGACGCGGTAGCTGCGCTCCAGGTCGGTGGTGGCGAAGAGGTGGTCCATGATCCGCTCCACCTCCACCCGCCGCGAGCGGAGCTGGAGGACGATGCGCACCGGGTTCTCGTGGTCCGACTCGTCACGCAGATCCTCCACCATGGGTAGCTTCTTGCCGTTGATCTGGGCGGCGATCTGCTCCATCACCTTGCTGCCGGCCACCTGGTGGGGCAGCGCGGTGATCACGATCTGGGCGTTCTCCCGCTCGTACTCGTAGCACGCCCGGGCCCGGACGCTGCCGTGGCCGCGCTCGTAGACCGCCCGCAACTCCTCCGCCGGGGTGATGATCTCGGCGGCGGTGGGGAAGTCGGGCGCCGGCACGTAGTTGCACAGGTCGGCGGTGTCGGCGTCGGGGTGGTCGAGCAAGTGGATGCACGCCGCCACCACCTCCCGCAGGTTGTGGGGCGGAATGTCGGTGGCCATGCCGACGGCGATGCCGGTGCCGCCGTTGAGCAGAATATTGGGCAGCCGGGCCGGCAGCCGCTCCGGCTCCTCCAGCGCGCCGTCGAAGTTGGGCACCCATTCGACGGTCCCCTGACCCAACTCGCTGAGCAGCACCTTGGCGTAGGCGGTCAGCCGCGCCTCGGTGTAGCGCATGGCGGCGAACGACTTGGGGTCGTCCGGCGAGCCCCAGTTGCCCTGGCCGTCGATGAGCGGATAGCGGTAGGTGAACGGCTGGGCCATGTGGACCATGGCCTCGTAGCACGCCGAGTCGCCGTGGGGGTGGTACTTGCCCAGCACGTCGCCGACGGTGCGCGCCGACTTCTTGTGCTTGGAGACCGCCGACAGCCCCAGCTCCGACATGGCGTAGACGATGCGCCGCTGCACCGGCTTGAGCCCGTCCGCCACGTGGGGCAGCGCCCGGTCGAGGATGACGTACATGGAGTAGTCGAGATAGGCGCGCTCGGTGAACTCCCGCAGCGGCTGGGTCTCGAACTCGGCGACGGTTTCCGTATCGGTCATAAGAAAGAGGTCTCGAATGGCAAACGATTAAAGCGCCACGTCGGCGAGGTCGCCCTTGCTCTCCAGCCACGTCCGCCGCTCGGCGGCGGCGCCGCGGCCCAGGAGCATGCTCAACAGCCGCTCGGTCTCCGCCGGGTCGTCCACGGTCAGGCGGACCAGGCGGCGCGTGTCCGGGGCCATCGTCGTCTCCCGCAACTGCAGCGGGTTCATCTCGCCCAGCCCCTTGAAGCGGGTTTCCTGGACCTTGCCCTTGAGCTTCTCCGCCTCGATGCGGTCCAGCACCCCCTTCCGCTCGTCGTTGTCGAGGGCGTAGAAGGTCTGCTTGCCGACATCGATGCGGTAGAGCGGCGGCATCGCCGCGAAGACGTGGCCGTGGGCCACCAGGGCCGGAAAGTGGCGCTGAAAGAGCGCGCAGAGCAGGGTGGCGATATGGGCGCCGTCCGGGTCGGCATCGGCCAGGATACAGACCTTGCCGTAGCGCAGGCCGGAGAGGTCGTCACTGCCCGGATCGACCCCCAGGGCCACGGCGATGTCGTGGACCTCCTGGGAACCCATGACCTCATCGGGGGCCACCTCCCAAGTGTTGAGAATCTTGCCCCGCAGCGGCATCACCGCCTGGAACTCCCGGTCCCGGGCCTGCTTGGCGGAGCCGCCGGCGGAGTCGCCCTCGACCAGGAAGAGTTCGGTGCGCGCCGGGTCCTGGCTGGTGCAGTCGGCCAACTTGCCGGGGAGCGCCGGCCCGGTGCCGATGCGCTTGCGCGCCACCTTCTTGGCGGCCCGCTGGCGGCGCTGGGCGGCGTTGATCACCAGCTCGACGATGGCCTCGGCGGCGTGGGTGTGCTCGTTGAGCCACAGGCTGAAGGCGTCCTTCACCACCCCCGAGACGAAGGCGGCGCAACTGCGCGACGAGAGACGCTCCTTGGTCTGACCGGCGAACTGCGGCTCGTCCATCTTCACCGAGAGGACGTAGGCGATCCGCTCCCAGGCGTCTTCCGGAGCGATGCGCACCCCCCGCGGCAACAGGTTGCGCAACTGACAGAACTCGCGGACCGCCTCGGTGAGCCCAGTGCGCAGTCCGTTGACGTGGGTGCCGCCCTGGGGGGTCGGGATGAGGTTGACGTAGCTCTCGGCCACGCCGCCCGTCTCCTCCGGCAGCCAAACCAGCGCCCACTCCACCTCCTCATGCTCGGAGCTGAACTGTCCGTGGAATGGCGTCTCCGGCAGGCGCTCCGCCTCGCCCAACGCGCCCACCAGGTAGTCCACCAATCCATCCTCGTAGTGCCAGACCTGGGGTTCCTCCGCGGACTCCTCGTCGCGCAGCACCACCGTCAAACCGGGGCAGAGCACCGCCTTGGCGCGCAACAGGTGCTCCAGGCGGGAGCGGGAGAAACGCGGCGTATCAAAGTAGGACGGATCGGGCCAGAAGCGCACCGTGGTGCCAGTACCCTTCGCCGTGCCGATGCGCCGCAGGTCTTCGACCTTCTCGCCGGCGGCGAAGGCCGCCGTGTACTCCCCGCCACCGCGCCGGATGCGGACCTCGAGCCGGGTGGAGAGGGCGTTCACCACCGAGACCCCGACCCCGTGCAGACCACCGGAGTAGCGGTAGCTTTTGTTGGAGAACTTGCCGCCGGCGTGGAGCCGGCAGAGGATCACCTCCACCGCCGGAACCCCCTCCTCGGGATGGTTGTCCACCGGCATACCGCGGCCGTCGTCGGTCACCTCCAGAGAGCCGTCGGCGAAGAGGGTGACCTCAATGCACGACGCATGACCGGCCACCGCCTCGTCCACGCCGTTGTCGATGACCTCCTGGGCCAAGTGGTCGGGGCGTGCGGTATCCGTGTACATCCCGGGGCGGCGCCGGACCGGCTCCAACCCGGTGAGCACCTCGATGTCCGAGGCGTTGTAGCTCATAGAGCCCACTCCATGTCGTTGCGGGGCGGCGCCCCGGTGGTGGCAAGGCGGGACAAGTTTCGGGGCGCGCGGCCTCCGTTGCAAGACGCGCGCGCGGCCACCGAACTTGAAACTTGTCGCCACCGCCTGGAAACTTGCGGGTCGATCTTGTCACCCACGCCGTACCACCGCCATGTCCGACGAGAACACACCCGACACCCCGCCCGACTTCGAGGGCGCCCTGGCCGACCTGGAAGCCCTGGTGGCGCGCATGGAGCGGGGCGAGCAGAGCCTGGAGGAGGCGCTGCGGGACTTCGAGGGGGGCATCCGCCTGACGCGCCAATGCCAAAAGGCGCTGACCGAGGCGGAACAGAAGGTGGAGATTTTATTGGCGAACCGGGAGGACGCCGATGCCGTCCCCTTCGACCCCGACGGCGAGTGACCGTCTGACGGCGGCACTGCCGGCGCTGCGGCGGCGCGCCGACGCGGCGCTGGAGGCGGCGCTGCCGGACGCCGGGGAACACCCCCCACGCCTCCACGAAGCGATGCGCTACGCCGTCTTCGGCGCCGGCAAGCGGCTGCGCCCGGTGCTCGTCTACGCCGCCGGGGAGATGCTGGACCACGGCGATTCGGCGGCCCTGGACCCGCCCGCCGCGGCGGTGGAGCTGATCCACGCCTACTCCCTGGTCCACGACGACCTGCCGGCCATGGACGACGACGATTGGCGGCGCGGCCGACCCACCTGCCACCGCGCCTTCGATGAACCCACCGCATTGCTAGTGGGCGATGCACTGCAATCCCTAGCCTTCGAGATCGTGACCGCCGTTACCCCGGGGGCGGCGCCCGGCGCCGCCCGCGCCCGCATGGCTGCCGCCCTGGCC
>SKYL01000038.1 GCA_007127935.1 Halorhodospira sp.
CGCCCGGCTCCAACTCGATGTTTCCCAACGGAACACGGCTGTGGTAGCTGAGCCCCTCCATCAGAATGTGCCGGAACCGATTGAACTTCGTCGCGAGCGTATCGTTCCAGAACTGAACGTAAGGGGTGGGTTCAGCAGTTGTTGCTCTGGTCACTTCGGTGGCTTCAGTCATGGCAGCCCCCTCCGAGTTCGGCGGTGTGCCGGTGGATAAACCTCCTCTTTAGAAAGCCTAGAAAATAATCTTGCCGTTGCATTCTAAGGTCTTCCTTATTCACGCCTAGACTTGTAGATACCACCGAGTAGCCGGCCGGCGGGGCGTCACCGCGATCCGACCATGGAACCGTGCTGGGGACAAACCCGGTCGCGCCCCGCCGCTTTGGCGGTGTAGAGCATTCGGTCCGCCCGGGTGAGGAGCGCATCCGGCGCCTGGTCACCTGCCTCCAACTCCGCCACGCCGATGCTCACCGTGACGCCGAATGCACCCGCGGGACTGCTGAAGCGTAAACCCGCCGCGTCCTGCCGCAACCGTTCCGCCAACTTGCACGCCGCGTCCAAGCCGCTTTCCGGCAGCAGCACCGCGAACTCCTCGCCACCCAGCCGGGCGAAACAGTCACTCCCACGCACTTCTGGCATGACGACCTGCGCGAACTCCTTGAGGACCGCATCCCCCGCCGCGTGGCCGTAGCGATCATTGATCTGCTTGAAGTGATCCAGGTCGAACATCAACACGCTGAGGGGATGACCGTAGCGCCGCGCCCGGTGGTACTCCTCCTCCAACGCCTCCATGAACGCCCGCCGGTTGGCGGCGCCCGTGAGCGGGTCGGTTTGCGACAGCCAACGCAACTCTTCGGTCAGCCGCTCCAACTCGGTGATATCCCGGTAGAACCAGATGCGTCCCCAGTAGGCGCCGTCGGGGCCGTGCAACCCCCGGGAGTACCGCTCCAGTACCCGCCCGCCCTTCATCTGGATGCGAACCCCGCGCTCCTCCTCGTCCAACGTGGAATACAGCTCCATGACCCGCTGGATAAACCCTTCGGGGTCCTCCAGCTGCTCGGTCACCGCCTGTAACGCCGCTTTTCCGTCCCGCGCCTCCATGACCTCTTCGGGGATATTCCATATCTCCAGAAAACGGCGGTTCCACGTCTTCATCCGGTTCTGGGCGTCGACCACCAAGATCCCATCCGGCGACTCATCCAGGTAGGCGCTCATCACCGTGGATTGATAACGCGTCTCCAGTTCCAGGTGGGCCGTACCGCTGATTTCATAGGCCGTACCCAGCAAGCGGGTCACGTTGCCGGCATCATCGACGAAGGGCACCAGGGTGGTCTGCCAATAGGTCCTGCCGATGGGAAGATCGAGCACTTCCTGGTAGTCGGTCGGGGCCTTCTGCACGACGCAGCGGCGGTATCTGGCCTTGACCGCTGCCGCCATATCCGGGCTGAGCACCTCATCGACGCTGCGCCCCGCCACCTCGCCATGCTTCATCCCGGACAACTGCTCGTGGCGCGCGTTGATCGCGGCCAGACGGAACTCGTCATCGGAGACCACATCGATCACGAAGGCGGCGATCCCCAGGTAATCGATCATGCGGCGAAGCTCCGCGGGGTCGCGGTTGACGCTGAGTTCTTTCATCGATTATCGGGGCCAGTTGTAATAGAACCAGCCTAGCCAACTTCCCCCAGATAGGCTACGGTCTGATCTTACGGGGGGGGGAACTCCGCCTCCATCCCCCAGTCGAGGGGAGAAAGACACCGGACGCGGGAGGACGGTTGGATGCTACGATCCTTACTCACCGGCCTGCTCATCGGCGGCGTGATGGCGCCGCTCGCGCTCCAGGCGGAGGGGGAATCCGCCAAGGAGATGGGGCGGGAGCTGGTCAAGGAGTTCCGCTGCGACGGCTGCCACGGCATGGACGGCAACGGGACATCGCCCCCGCTGCCCGAGTACCCGAAGCTGGCCGGCCTCGACGCCGACTACATCGTCAAGCAGCTGGAAGACTTCACCACCGACCTGCGGCCCAGCCCGTTCATGACGCCCTTTGCCATACGGCTCGACGAAGAGCAGCGGCAAGCCGTGGCGGCGTGGTTCTCCAGCCAGACCATGCGCCCGGAACCGCCCCGCGACCCCGAGCTGGTGGCCCGGGGTGAAGTGCTCCACTTCGAGGGCAACCCCGACAGCGGCGTCCCCGCCTGCGCCGGCTGCCACGGCGACGACGCCCGCGGCCAACCCCGCTTCCCCCGGCTGGCCGGCCAGCACCCCGACTACGCCTACCGGGAAATGAAGCGGTTCAAGACCGGGGAACGCGACAACGACTCCCGCATGGCGATGCAGCGGGTGGTAATGCGGATGACAGACGAAGAGAAGCTGGCGACCGCCGAATACCATGCGACATTGGATTGACCAGGCTCACGCGGCCGATCAGTGAAGGAGAGCATCCATGAGAATTCCCCACCTCGTTCTGGTCTTACCGCTCCTGGCGGTGGTGGGCGCCACTCAGGGATCGGAACGACCGGAGATCCAGGAGCAACCGCGGCTGCCGGGCATCGAGGCGGAGGACTACGCCTGGGACCACCAGGCAGACGAGATTCGAGCGCTTCTGGAACAGGAAGTGGACTACGAACAGGGGCGCTACGCCTACGTCTACTGCCAAGGTTGCCACCGGCAGGACGGCTCCGGCCGCCCCGACGGCACCTACCCGCAACTCGCCGGCCAACACGCCTCTGTGCTGATCAAGCAGATGCTGGACATCCGCCGGGGTAGCCGCGAGAACCCCACCATGTACCCGTTCGCCGACGAACACATCCTCTACTACGACGACCTGCCCCACATCGCCGCCTACCTGGAGTCGCTGCCGATTCCGCCCGACAACGGCAGAGGCCCGGGCGAGGACTTGGCGCGTGGAGAGCGGCTGTATCAACAGGACTGCAAGCGCTGCCACGGCGCCAACGGCGAAGGGGACGCCGAGCGCTTCAAGCCCGTCCTGGCCGGGCAGCACTACGGCTACCTTGTCCGCCAGACCGTAGAGATCCGCGACCTCGAGCGGCGCAACGCCAACCCCGACATGGTCAAGGTCCTGCGCGGATACACCGACGGCGAAGTCCGCGCCGTATCGGACTACATCTCTCGGCTGGTGATGCCGGAACGCACGGGAAGCCACCGCTAACCCATTCTTCGCCGACTGTCTGAATGGTTGCGACGTGCTTCTCCTGGACGTTCGCGATCCGGGCGGTATCGACATCCACGCACTGTCCGATCAGAACAAGCCGCGCAAACTGCCCCTGTACGGCCACGACTACACCGACCACGCGCAGGCACTCGGCGGAACCTGATCCTGCCCAACATGCCGATGGAGTCCGACGACGTGCCGACCGCGCCTTCGCGGGCGCCGTTCACGCTGGTACCCCTATGCTTCCCCTTTACACCATAGGCACCGCCGCCCCATCAGCGCGATAATGGCCCGGTCACACCCTGAACACGAGTACCTGATGAACCCACGAACCTCCATCGCCGGACTCCTGCTGGCCGCCTATCTACTCCCCGCCGCCGCCTACGACACCCTTGAACGGGGCGAGGGCGGCGCCACCGCCCTGGACATCATGGAGATGTTCACCATCCACCAGGGCGGTGTGGACCGGGACTTCATCGACCGGCTATTCGGCGCCAGCGTGATGTCGAACATGAACATCCCCGCCGAGCATCTACGGGTCGCCTTCTACGACGCCGACACTGGGCGGCGAATGAATCGCCGCGAGATCCGCGAGTTGGTAGGGGATACTCCCCACGACGGCACGGTCGAACTGCTGTTCATGGCCGAGGGCCTCGCTCCGGGCGGTCTGCCCATGGAGGTCAGCCAGTTGGTGGCGCTCATGGACGCCTCCTACATCGCCAGCATGCGCCGGCCGCCACCGATCGACGTCGAGTTCTACGACGTTCGCTGTGGACCGAAGGGGCGCCTGGGCGGCGGCGTATCCGGCTACACGCCGCGGGAGCCGTGCGCTTCCGCCCCCGAATAGCATGCCCTCGGCCAGCGTTCTGCGGTAAACGCGAGCCTTGCTCGACTCGCCCCAGGCATCAGCCAAGCGTTACTCCGTCGTCCGGCCATCGAAGTGCTCATGTGCGGCTTGAGCCTCGCTGCATGTCTTGTGCACCGTGCCGTCGACGTGCTCCGGCGGGCCGTAGATCGTGTAAAGCTTGAGCACCTCGCTTCCACTGGCGATGACATTGTGCCGCGCGCCCTGCGGCACAATGATGCCGTCGTCCGCCTTCACTTGGTGGTCGACCCCGTCGATGGAGATCGTGCCAGTGCCGGCCTCGATGCGGAAGAACTGGTCGCGGTCGTCGTGGACTTCCTCGCCGATCTCCTCGCCCGGCTGGATGGCCATCAGGACGAGCTGGAGGTTATGCCCGGTATAGAGCACCTTGCGGAACAGGTCATTCTCTTCAGTCAGCTTTTCGATGTTGTCGACAAACCCTTTCATGTTCTGTCTCCTCAGCCACGTGCCGCGATCAGGCTAAACCCAAACCAAACAACAATAAGACCAACAATGACACTGGAAACAACATAGCTCCCCGCAATCAATAATTCATCTCGACGTATCAGATAGAATGTTTCGAGTCCGAACGCAGAGAATGTAGTAAATCCACCGGCAATCCCTGCGAACAGGAATAGACGGGCTTCGGGCGAGAACAAATGCTGTTTTACGATAAGGCCGGCCAAGATCCCAACGATGAGGCAGCCAATGATGTTTACTGCGAACGTGCCAACTGGAAATCGCCAGTCCACCGCATGCTGAAGAGTCCATCCGGAGATAAGATACCGGAGTACCGAGCCAATAGCGCCACCCAAAGCAACGATCATGACTGATTTCACGTTATCTCCATTTGTTTGATCCCCAATGATCAGGGCAAAGCCGTCCGAGCTGCCGAATAGGCGTTGCAATCCGCGAAAATATTGATTATAACACCACGGTGTATTCTGTCGCGTAACACGTGTTCACGGCTTCCGCTATGCTGCAGCAGGACGCCGTCCATAACCGGCAGCCGAACCCCACGTGTCAAGTACGAGGCCAAGCTTAGTCACGAGAAGATTGCCCGTGCCTGCGGGCTGTCCAAGGGGGCGGTCAGCAAGTACGTCAGCCTCGCCAAGGCGAAGGGTCTTTCCTGGCCGCTGCCCGA
>SKYL01000276.1 GCA_007127935.1 Halorhodospira sp.
CGGCGCCTTCGTCCGGCGGCCGGCCTCTCATCCATCCGTGAAACGATCCGCGACGAGCTACACCGGCTGCCGCCGGCGTGTCTCCATTTGAACGCATCACCGGGCGGTTACCCGGTCACCATCTCCGCCGCGCTGGAAAAGGCCGCCCAAACGGCAGACAGCCACCCGACTTGAGCGGGCGCCCCACGGTTCAACCGATGCGGAGCTCTTCCAAATCCCGGCCGCTGGCCTCCCAGTCCTTGACCCAACTTGGTTTCCGGCCCCGGCCGGACCAACCCGTATCGGCGTCGCTGGGATGACGGTATTTCATCGGCACTTTGCCCCGGGCGCCCCCCTTGGCCCCACCGGGAACACCGCCGACCAATTCGGTCAAACTGAAACCGTACTTCTCGGCCACCGCCTTCAGTTCCCGTTGCGCCTCCTTGGCCTCATCCCGGCGCCGCCGCTTGATCTCCTTATCGATCTGCCCTTTCAGGTCGTCGAGTTCTTTTACGGAATACTTGGAAAGATCCATGATACCTCCTTAATTCAGCATATGCCGATACCCGGCATATCGTCTATTGGCGTAACACTGTCGAACCGATAGCGCGAATTATGCAGAAAGAGATGGGGAACCCGCAAGCGGTAAAAAAACAAATTGGACACGCTAAACAAACCGTCATTGCCCCCCGTCATTGCGAGCGAAGCGAAGCAATCTCCATGGGCTGATACCCAACCGGTGGAGATTGCTTCGCTTCGCTCGCAATGACGGGGGGGCAATGACGGGGGGGCAATGACGGGCGCTTGCAATGACGGGAAAGGGACTAATTCGGCCCCGCCCTATGGATTGAGCAGTGTATGCATCCACCCCGCCGGGGTGAATTCGTATCGTTCCCGATCGTGGAGCCGGCCGTCCCCCGCCTTCCAAAACTCGATGCTGTAGGGGATCAGGCGATAACCGGACCAATGGGCGGGCCGGGGCACGGCGTCCGGGAAGGCCGCCTCCACCTCCGCCACGCGCGCATCCAGTTCGGCGCGGGAGTCCAGGGGGTCCGATTGGCGGGACGCCCATCCACCCACTTGGCTCAGGCGAGGCCGCGTGGCCCAGTAGCGGTCGGCTTCCTCGTCGCCCACCGGCGCCACCACACCCCGGATCTCCACCTGTTCAGCCAACGGCGGCCAAAAAAAACAGAGGGCGGCCCGCGGGTTCTCCGTCAATTGACGGGCCTTCCGGCTGTTGCGGTTGGTATAAAAGACCGCCCCATTTTCATCCAGCCCTTTCAGTAGAACCGTCCGGGCGGAAGGCCAACCGTCCGCCCCGGCGGTGGCCAGCACAGCCGCCCCGGGCTCAAAAACATCCGTGCCCGCCGCCCGCTCCAATACATCGCGCAGCCGCTCCACCGCCCGGCGATACACGCCATCGGTCGATGGCGCGGCGGCAAATCGATCACTCTCCATCCGGTTCCACCTTCAACGTCAGCCCATCCTTATCGACAATGCGCAGCCGCTGCCCCTTTTTCACCGGAGCCTCGCTGATCGCATTCCAGCGCTCGCCGGCGTAGCGCACCGCGCCCCGGCCCGAAAAGTCTTCATCGGCATAGGTCGTGGCGCCGATCAATTCATCACCGCCGCCGAGTTTCGGCCGCCGCCACGACTTGAGCGCCATCATCGCAACTCCGGTAAAGACCAGCAAGCTCGACAAGGTGAAACCGGCGATCACGTAGGCGGAAATCTGGAAGCCGGGCACATCGGTATCCATGAGCATAATCGACCCGATCACGAAGGCGATGACTCCGCCGATCCCTAGGATGCCGAAACTGGGCATGAACGCCTCGGCCACCATGAAGCCGATGCCGAGAAGGATCAACGCCACGCCGGCATAACTGATGGGCAAGGCCTGGAAAGCGTACAGTGCCAACAGCAGGCAAATCCCGCCCAGAACGCCGGGGACCAGCGAGCCCGGATTCATCAATTCGAAGATGATCCCGTAGATACCCAGCAGCATCAGAATGTAGGCCACATTGGGATTGGTCAAAACCGTCAACAACTGGTTGCGCCAATCGGGCTCCATGCGCTCCACCAGGAGCCCCTCGGTCTCCATCGTCACCTCGCCGATCTCCAGCTTCACCGTACGCCCGTGGGCTTGGCGGAGCAGATCGTCGACGCTCTCCGCCACCAGATCGATGACGTTGATCGCCAGCGCCTCGCTGGACGGCAAACTGACAGCCTCCCGCACCGCCTGCTCCGCCCACTCGGCGTTTCGCCCCCGCAACTCCGCCAACCCTTTGATGTAGGAGACCGCATCCTCCAGGATCTTGCGCTCCATGGCGTCGGCCGGCCTGGGGGCCTCCCGGACCTCCTCCTCCCGCTCATCGGCATCCTCATCGGCCGCCTCCGGCGCCTCCACACCGGGGCCGGGACGCCGGTCCTCCTCATCCCCGCCGGGGAAGATCCCCCCACCTCCGCCGATCTGGACCGGCGTCGCGGCGCCCAGGGTGGTGGCCGGGGCCATGGCCGCCACGTGGGAGGCATAGAGGATATAGGTCCCCGCGCTGGCCGCCCGGGCGCCGCTGGGCGCCACATAGGTGGCCACCGGCACCGGCGAGGCGAGGATGGCGCTGATGATGTCGCGCATGGCGTTGTCGAGGCCGCCCGGGGTGTCGAGGCGGAGAATGACCAGAGCGGCGCCCTCGGCCTCCGCCCGACGCAGGCCGCGGGTCACGTAGTCGGTGGTCGCGGGGCCGATGGCGCCCTTGACGTCCAGCATCAACGCGGTGCGCTCACCGCCACCGCCCGCCGCCGGGAGGACCGAGAGCAGCGTGATCAACGAGATTAGAATCAGCCGTCGCACGACCATAGAGACACCCCATCACAAGAGCCCACCGGGCGGACCCATATCCCTGAGGGCCGGAAAGTAATGCTTCGATGGGGATAGTGTGGACTGTCTGGTTACGGCAGGCCAGACGGATGGTCTATATGCCGGCCGAATACTGCGTCGGGGAGGGAGGGAACCAGCGGTGTGGTTCCCTCTCTGGTGGCGTCTTGTTACGCCTTCAATGGCTCCAGGATACGGTCCCGGACATCCTCCACCGGGCCGGTGCCGTCCACCGCCACGTAGCGGGGCGCGTCGGCGCCGCCCTGGGCGGACCGCTTGGAGTAGAACTCCACCAGCGGGCGCGTCTGGTCGTGGTAGACGGAGAGGCGGTGGCGCACCGTCGCCTCCTGGTCGTCGTCCCGCTGCACCAGGTCCTCGCCGGTGACGTCGTCCTTGCCTTCCACCTTCGGCGGGTTGTGGATCACGTGGTAGACCCGCCCGGAGTTCGGGTGGACCCGGCGGCCCGACATGCGCTCGACGATCTCCTCGTCCGGCACCTGGATCTCCACCACCGCGTCGATGGTGACGCCATCCTTGACCAGGGCCTCGGCCTGGGCGATGGTGCGGGGAAAGCCGTCGAAGAGGAAACCCTTGGCGCAATCCGGCTGAGCGGTACGTTCCTTGACCAAACCGAGGATGATGTCATCGGAGACCAGGCCGCCGGCGTCCATCACCTTCTTCGCCTCCAAACCGAGGGGCGTCCCCTCCTTCACCGCGGCTCGCAGCATATCCCCGGTGGAGATCTGCGGAATCCCGAACGCCTCACAAAGATACGCCGCCTGGGTTCCTTTTCCCGCCCCCGGCGGGCCCAATAGAATGATACGCATAACACCTCCGTTTGGAGTTTGGAGGGACACCGGCGCGCCCCGCGAATATCGACCACAATGGGTGGATGAAATATAAGAGAATGATTATCTATCAGAGCGGCCCATCGGCCTCAATCCAGTTTCATTGGGCGGACCATAAGGTGAGCACTAACACCCCACCTGTCATACCGGGTCACGGATCTGCGATCCGCCGGCGACTCCACCCGGCGATCATCGCTATTTTCTTGTTTTTTTTGAGCCTATCACCGGCCTATGGCCACTGCAACGACCCGCCCGGACCCGGTGTGAATTGGGTCGGCTGCGACCGTCCCGGGGCGGATCTGCGGGAAGAAGACTTGGAGCAGTCCATTTTGGCGCAAATGGTCCTGGCCGGCGCCGATTTCTCCGGCGCCTCGCTGCGCCGGGCCGACCTCGGAAACTCCGATCTGACCGGGACGCGCTTCGTTGGAGCGACACTGACCGGGGCCCGGTTGGTCTCCGCCCGGCTGGCGGGCGCCGACTTCACGGGCGCCGACCTGCGCGGCGCACGCATGGACCGGGCCGAAGCCGATGGCGGGATTTTCCTGGACGCAGACGCCACCGACCTCAGCGGTCGCTCGGCACTCTTCAACGACGCCGATTTCAGCGGTGCACGACTGAACAACGCCCTGCTGCGCCGTGCGGAACTGCGCCGCATGGATGCCACCGGCGCCGTCTTCCAAGGGGCGGATCTCCAGGGGGCGCAACTGGATGGGGCAAACCTGACCGGAGCCGACCTGAGCCGAACCGACCTGCGGGACACATCCCTGATCGGCGCCATCCTCCGGGACGCCGATCTCCAGCGGGCCGACCTGCGCGGCGCCGATCTCACCGGGGTGGATCTGGAGGGCGCCCGGCTGGGCAACGCCATCTGGATCGACCGGCGGCGGTGCCGCCCCGGCTCTATCGGCCGTTGCCAATGAGGAAATCGAACCGGCGGGTCGCCAGGGCGCGCCCCTCGCCGTCGAACGTCCGCTCCACCACCACCGCCCGGCCATCCTCCGAGAGGGCCACCACGGTGGAACCGCGCGTCCCGTAGTCGGGGCCCTGGATAAAGATCGGGGCAAGAAACCGCTCCTTCTCCCATCCGACCCCGGTGTCGGGAAGCGCCCCGTCATCGGGTTGCCGGCGGTCGTGGAGCAGCGCCAACAGATCGTCGACATCGGGCATACGCCCCGCCTCGGTGCGCCCCACCAGGTCGGCCATGGCGGCCTGGCTCCACTCCACCTTCGGCCACGGCGCATCCAGGGGGCCGTTGCTGACGGCGTGGATACCGGGATCGAGTGGAGAGGACGGCACATCCCCCCGGTTGGATGCGTACCAGAGGCGATCACGTTGCCCGTAGACCAGCGTGAACGGCCGGAAGTCCGCGGCCCGCTCGGCCAACCACTGCCGGAATGAATCGGCATCGGCGGCAGCCAGCCAAGCGAGCGGCAACCCCCCACGGCTGGCCCCGTCGGCGGCCTCGGGCGAC
>SKYL01000081.1 GCA_007127935.1 Halorhodospira sp.
ACCCGCACCCGGTCGCTGAGCTGGTACTCCTTGCCGGTACGCTCCCCCACCAGGCGGTGCGCCACCGGGTCGAAGTGGAAGAAGTCGCTCTCCAGGTTGGTGATGTGGACAAGGCCGTCCACGTAGATCCCCTGCAACTCGACGAAGAGCCCGAAGGAGGTCACCGCGCTGATGACGCCGTCGAAGGTCTCGCCGAGCCGCCCGCCGATGTACTCGCATTTGAGAGTCATCTCGGCGTCGCGAGTGGCCTCGTCGGCCCGCCGCTCGGTCATCGAGCAGTGCTCGCCCAGGGTCACCAAGTCGTTGTGGCCCATGGGGAAGGTGTGCCCATTTCCGCCGTCCAGCAGGTGGCCGATGGCGCGGTGGACCACCAGATCGGGATAGCGGCGGATCGGCGACGTAAAGTGGGCGTACGCCTCCAGGGCCAAACCGAAGTGGCCGGCGTTGTCGGGGCGGTACTCCGCGGCCTGCATGGAGCGAAGCATCACCGTCTCGATGAGGTGGCGGTCGGGGCGTTCCTTGGCCTTTTCCATCACCTTGGCGTAATCCAGGCCGGTGGGCGCATCGCCGCCGCCCAACTCCAGGCCGACCTGGGCGAGGAAACCGCGCAACTGCTCCAGCCGCTCCTCGGCCGGTTGTTCATGAACGCGGTAGAGTGCCGGGGCCTCGTGTTTGCCCAAGTACTCCGCCGTGGCCACGTTGGCCGCGATCATGCACTCCTCCACCACCTTGTGAATGTCGTGCCGCTCCCGCGGCTCCACCGCCACCACGCGGCCCTGGTCGTCGAACCGCATCTCGGTCTCGGTGGTGTCGAAATCGATGGCGCCGCGGCGCTTGCGGCCTTTGCGCAGCGCCTGGTAGAGCCGGTGCAACTCCTCCAGCCGGGGAACCAAGTCCCCCAGGCGTTGCCGCTCCTTCTCATCGCCCCACAACATGGCGGCGGCCACTTGATCGTAGGTCAGCCGGGCCGCCGAACGCATCACGCCGCGGTAGAACCGGGTGCGCTGGAGCTTGCCGGTCTTGCTCAACATCACATCGCAGACCATGCACAACCGGTCCACCTGCGGGTTCAGTGAGCAGAGGCCGTTGGAGAGCGCCTCGGGGAGCATCGGCACCACGGCCCGGGGGAAGTAGACCGAGTTGCCGCGCTGGCGCGCCTCCCGGTCCAGCTCGGTGCCGATCCGTACGTAATGAGAGACGTCGGCAATAGCAACGATGAGCCGCCACCCCTTGGCCGTCGGCTCGCAATAGAGGGCATCGTCGAAGTCACGGGCGTCTTCGCCGTCGATGGTGACCAGCGGCAGATCCCGCAGATCGACCCGGCCCACCTTGGACTCCTCCGCCACCTCGGCACCGAAGGCCTCGGCCTGGCGGGTCACGCTCTCCGGCCAATCCACCGGAATCCCGTGGACCCGCGCCGCCACTGCGATCTCCATGCCGGCATCGATGTGGGTGCCCAACACCTCCACCACCCGGCCGATGGGCTGGCGGCGGTCGGTGGGCTGGGCCAGCAGTTCCGCCACCACCAACTCGTTATCTTCCGCCCCGCCCCGCTCCTCCGCCGGGACGATAACGTCGTGGTGGACGCGCTTGTTGTCCGGCACCACGAAGCCGACGCCGTGCTCCTCGAAGAATCGGCCGGTGATCTGGCGATTGGCCCGCTCCAGGATCTCCACCAACTCCGCTTCCCGATGGCCTTGCTCGTCGACGCCGACGATGCGGACCACCGCACGGTCCCCGTGGAGCAAACTGCGCATCTGCCGCGGCGGCAGAACGATCCGCTCCCGGCTGCCGTCGGGCACCAGGAAGCCGGAGCCGTCGGGACGGCCCATGACCCGCCCCCGCAGCAAGTCCCGGTTGTCGACGATGAGGTACCCACGCCGGCGGTTGCGCACCACCTGGCCGTCCCGCTCCATGGCCCGCAGCCGCCGGCGCAGCGCCTCGGCGGAGTCGGGGTCGGTAAGGCCCAGCGCCTCGCCGATCTCCCGGCGTCCCAACGGGCGCCGTTGTTCGGCGAGAAACTCGAGGATGAACTCGCGGCTGGGAATGGGATTCTCGTACTTGCCGCGCTCGCGCTCCAGATAGGGATCGCCGTGGGGTTGGCTGCCTTGTTTACTGCCTTTCACCATGATGGGTTCCTTCGATCGTCGAGGCGCGCACGTTGACACAACGGCGCCCCGGCGTATACATTTCTGCTCCCGCCTACGGGCGGGGCACCAGCCGAGGTGGCGGAATTGGTAGACGCGCTAGCTTCAGGTGCTAGTGGGGGAAACCCCGTGGAGGTTCAAGTCCTCTCCTCGGCACCACTTTCTTTTTGGGTTTTATCCTTTCTCCACGCCCGGCGCTCGGACGGGCGTTCTCTCCACGGGACCGATCACCCCTCCCGGTAGGGGTAGCGCCTCCCCGGTATCAGATTATTCACCAGCAGGGCCACCACCAACAGCATCGCCGCGCCGCTGGCCACCGGCAGCAGCAGGTAGGCCCAACCGAGGCCGTTTATTGCATCGCCGCCGATGACCGCCACCAGGGCCGTGGCGCCGCCCGGGGGATGAAAGGTGGCGGTGACGAGCATCGCCCCGAGGGCGAAGGAGACCGCCACGGCCGCCGCCAACACCGGATGGGCGGGCAACAACATCTGGGCCGCGGCGACGCCCATCATGGCCGAAATCAGGTGCCCCCCCAACAGATTCCTCGGTTGCGCCAACGGCGAGGCGGGGCTGCCGAAGACCAGCACCGCCGATGCGCCGAAGGAGCCGATGAGCAGGACGCCGCCGGTACCGTCCAGATACGTGTAGTGGGTCAACGCCAACACGCCGATGGCGATAAAGGAGCCGACCCAGGCCCAGAAGACCTCCGCCATCCTCACCCCCCGTTCAACGGAACGGATGCTCCCGCACGATGGTGTGGCG
The DNA here is from genome assembly GCA_007127935.1 of Halorhodospira sp. Classification (GTDB taxonomy): domain Bacteria; phylum Pseudomonadota; class Gammaproteobacteria; order Nitrococcales; family Halorhodospiraceae; genus SKYL01. The sequence continues at coordinate 2,910 of SKYL01000081.1, forward strand.
GCGATCCGGCCCGGTGGAGACCATGGCCACGCCTACACCCACCAGTTCTTCGATCTTCTCAATATAGGCGCGGGCGGCGGCCGGCAACTCCTCGTACCGCTCGATACCGGCGGTGCTCTCACTCCACCCCGGCATGTCGATGTACTCCGGCACGCACTCGGCCAGCATCTCGGCCCCCGGCGGCACCGTCTCGCACCGGGCTTCCCCGTACCGGTAGCCGACACAGAGGCGCAACGTGTCGAGACCGTCCAGCACGTCCAGTTTGGTCAGGCAGAGGCCGCTGAGGCTGTTGATCCGGGCGGCCTGCCGGGTGGCCACGGCGTCGAACCAGCCGCAGCGCCGTTGGCGGCCGGTGGTGGCGCCGAACTCGTGACCCTTGGTGCCCAGATGGATGCCCACATCGTCATCCAGCTCGGTCGGAAATGGGCCGTGCCCCACCCGCGTGGTGTACGCCTTGGTGATCCCCAGAATGTAGTCGATGACCTTGGGTCCGACACCGGTGCCGGTGGCCGCCGCCCCGGCGGTGGTGTTGGAAGAGGTCACGAAGGGGTAGGTGCCGTGGTCGATGTCGAGCAGCGTCCCCTGGGCACCCTCGAAGAGGATGTTGTGGCCCGCCTCCATCTCCGCCGTCAGCAGCGCGCCGATATCCGCGGTCAGCGGCGCCAGCCGCTCCCCCTGCGCCAGCAGTTCGTCGAGCACGGCATGGAAATCCAGCGGCTCCGCCTTGTGGTAGTGGCGCAGGACAAAGTTGTGGTAGTCGAGCAACTCCCCCAGCTTGGCGGCGGTCCGCTCCCGGTGGGCGAGATCCGCGAAGCGCATGCCCCGGCGGGAAACCTTGTCCTCATAGGCCGGGCCGATCCCCCGCCCGGTGGTGCCGATGGCCGCCTTGCCCTTGGCCCGCTCCCGCGCGATGTCCAGCGCCACATGGCAGGGCAGGATCAACGGACAGGACGGACTGATGCGCAGGCGCTCCCGGGCCGGGATGCCCCGGGCCTCCAGGGTGTCGATCTCCTCCAGCAGCGCCCCGGGGGAGAGCACCACCCCGTTGCCCACGGCGCAGATCACGCCGTCCCGCAAGATCCCCGATGGGATCAAGTGGAGGATGGTCTGCTCACCGTCGATAACCAGGGTGTGGCCGGCGTTGTGCCCCCCCTGGAAACGCGCCACCACCGACGCATTCTCGGTGAGCCAGTCCACCACCTTGCCTTTGCCCTCGTCACCCCACTGAGTTCCGACAACGACCACATTGCGCCCGGTCCTTACCACGCATCCACCTCCCAGCTTCCGTCCCGCTCCACCAGCCGCCGATCACAGCCGTGGGCGTCCTCATCCCCGGGGAGTTGCCAGACAACGCGCTCCCCGCAGGCTCTCAATTGGCTGACCCGCCGCAACAACGCCAAGTCGTCGCGCCACGGCGCCGCAATCCCGCCTTCCTCCTGCGGCGCCGGGGGCTTGCCCAGCAGCAGCAGGCTTTTCAAGTCGGCACTGAATCCGGTGGCCGGACGGTGGCGCCCGAAGGCCTTGCCGATCCCGTCGTAGCGCCCGCCCCGGGCCACTTCCCGGCCGTGACCCGGCACGAAGGCGGCGAAGACGACGCCCGTCTGGTACCGGTAGCCCCGGAGTTCCGCCAAATCGAAGTGGAGCGGCACCCCCGGCTCACGCCGTTCCAGCGTGGCGGCCACCGCCCACAGGTCACGCAGCGCCGCCGCCACCGGCTCGCCGGCGCCGGCCAGACGGTCTCCGGCCTCATCCAGGACCTCCACGCCGCCGTGCAGCCGGGTCAGGGCGGCGAGCCGCTCCGCTGGCTGGCCGGTGACCCCGGCCCGCGCCAGTTCGGCTTCCACTTCGTCCCCGGCCTTGCGCTGCAACGCATCGAAGAGCGCCGTCTCGGTCTCCCCATCGACCCCCGCCTCGGCGGCCAGCGCCCGGAAGATGCCGACGTGCCCCAGATCGAGGTGGATGTGATCGACCCCCGCCGTCCGCAACGTCTTCAGCATCAGGCAGACGACCTCCGCATCGCTCTCGAAGCCGGCGTGGCCGTACAGTTCCGCACCCAACTGGACCGGGTTGCGGCCGCCGGCCGGCCCTTCCGGACGGGCCTGGAAGACGCTGCCGATATAGCACAACCGGGTCACGCCGGCGCGGCGCAGTTGATGGGCGTCGATGCGGGCGGCCTGGGGGGTAATATCGGCGCGCATCCCCATGGTCCGGCCGGAGATCTGGTCGGTGATCTTGAAGGTCTGGAGATCAAGGGCCCGGCCGG
>SKYL01000338.1 GCA_007127935.1 Halorhodospira sp.
CGGGGATTCACCGACCGCTCACGCCCGGTGATGCGGGTGCGGGCAGCGAACGGGGCCGACGCTGCGGCCACCCTGGGCCTGACGGCGGCGCGGGAGTACGCCGGGGAGTTGAAGGGGCGTTCCCGTCGTGCCCTGGCGGCCCGAGCGGACCAGACCTCGGCCACCCTACGCTCGATGCGCGACCGGGTCTCCACGAAGCCGACGACATGAGCGGCTCAACGGGAGCGGTGTCCATCGACGAAGGCGATGAAGCCGCCTGCTCCGTCGTCGTGCAGGTCCAGATGGTGCATGGCGCTTGCGTTCCAGCCGGCCCCCGACCCGGCCAGTATCGGGCCGTCGAGTTCGGTCTCCGCGTAGTTCTCGCGGTCGATCCGATCGATGCGTACCGCGTGCACGGCGGCTCCATAGAAGCGCGAACAGTCCTGCGTGAAGCGCATCCACTGGCCATCCCACGCCACGACTCGGCCAGCGGGACGGGCGAGCCGTTGGTCGTCGAGCACGACGGGACTCGACGGATGCTCGGTCCACGGACCTCCGAGTTCGTCGGCGTAGAACAAGCGGAGTTCTCCCGCCATCACCGTGGGACTCGTCTCGACGAACATCCACCACCCGTCGGCGGCTCGGAACAGCGTGGGATCGAGCAGGACCGGCCCGACGAGCAGGTCGGCGACATGCGACCAGCGCGTCGGGAAGAGCTCCGCCCGGTAGAGGCGCACCGCGCCGCTCTCCCACGTCTCCGGCACCATGTAGATCGTGCCTTCGTGCACGAAGACCTGCGGGTAGGACAGATGGAACGGCTCCTGGAGCACCGGTCCGAGGTGCCGCCAGGAACGGAGGTCTGCACTGACGGACACGTCGATACGTCCCCGTCCCGTCCGCAGGTCCATAACCTCGTAGAACAGGTACCACTCGCCCTCGACGCGGAGCGCGAACGGGTCCGCCACGAAGGCGACCCGACGGTCGGGCAGGTCCCGTCTCTTCACGATCGGATTAGGCACACTGACGGGTGGCACGAGGTCGCCCGGAGAGGGACCGTGCAGGAGCCCGATCGCCCAATCGGCGTGATCGGTGAAGCGGGGCGTGAACCGTCCGAGGACGGCCTTCACCCTTCGTTTGACGGCCTTGACCGGGACCCGAGGCGAGGGCCACCCGGCTGAAGAACCCATGAGCTGGTCGATACCCCGTCGATGTCGATCGCGGCGAGCGGTCACGAAGTCCCATCTGCCGCAAGACGGACCGTAGCAACCTGCAAGCCGTTCAGAGAGGACCGACCATGGACTCCGGACAGTTGGACTGGAGCGAGGCGTTCGCGGCCGTGCGTCGCGGCCGTGCGTTCATCCTGCTCAGCGCCGCGGCGGTGGCCATGGTCGCGGTCTTCGCAAGTCTGCAGGTCCCGGTCACCGAACGGGTCACCAGCCGTCTGATCGTGTCTCCGACCACCGACGGCGAAGCCGAGTTCAACATCGCCGACACGGTCCGTGTCCTCACACAACCGGGCGTCATCGGCACACTCACTCAGATCATCGAGAACCCGCGCGGCCTGGAACAGGCAGCCGACGCGACGGGCATCTCACCGGGTGAGCTCGCGGACTACGAGGTCGTCGCCCAGGAGGTCGCCGGCTCGCTGGTCCTCGAGATCCACGTGGAGGGACCTGACCCGATGATCGCCGAGCAGCTCGCCACCGTGGTGGTCACCGACGCCACCGCACTGTTCGACGAGCTGTACCCGGTCTACGAGGTACGGGTGCTCGACCCACCGCGTCCGCTGGGCGAGCCCATCCAGCCCTCAGCGATCCAGTTCGGCGTCCTGGGCGCGCTGGTGGGAGCCGCCGGAGCGGCCTTGCTGGTGATCGGCTGGAGCCGCATGAGCACGCCATCCAGACCGCAGAACCGAGCCCAGGGGCCTGCTCGCCGCTCACCGGCGGGGATGTCCGCGACGCCCGCCGGTGAACGCCATCCCGGATCCCCCGAGGCGATGTGGCCGCAGGTCCCGCCGCCGACGGAGCCGCCGGCCTCCCGCGACGAGCCGCTGCGGACCACCGACCGGCGATGACGACGTCGGAACGGGTCCGAGGTCTCACGGTCGGGCAGGAGCTGTTGGTCGCGGTCGGCATCGTCGTGACCGGGGTGGCCGTCGCGATCGCGCCGAGCGATCCACGACTGTTCGCCGGGCTCGTGGTCGTCGCCGGGGGCGTCTTCTGCACCCGTTACGTCGAAGTGGCCGCTGCCGGGCTGGCCTTCGTCATCGCGGGACACTTCAGCAGTGTGGCCACCAACGTCCACGGACTCCCCTCGCCCAGTGTCGGCTTGGCCGCGGCCATCGTCCTCGGCATCCTGCTACGTCCCGACACGCGCTCGTTCGTCCCGCCACCGCGCCTCGTGCTGTTGTTCGCGGGCTACGGCCTGGTGGTGATCGCCTCGGTGCTCTGGGCCGCCCACCCCGATCGCACGTTCGAGGCCGCCGACGTGCTCGCGCGAGACATGGTGTTCGGGATCCTCGTGGCGAGCGTCGCCCGTCGCATGGACTCGTTGCGACTGACGTTGTGGGCCATCATGGCGGCCATCGGCCTCCTGGCAGCGGTCAGCGTGGTGCAGTTCTTCACGGGCAACTTCACGTCGAGCTACGGGGGACTCAGCGAAGCCGTGGTCGCCAACATCGTCATCGGTACCGACGACTGGCGGATCGTGGGTCCGTTCGGGGACCCCAACTACTACGCACAGATGTTGGCGATCGGGATCGCCGTCGGCCTCAACCGGGCGTTGCACGAACGTCGTCGCAGCCTCCGGGTCCTCGCAGCCACGACCGTGGTGGTGAGCACCCTCGCCATGTACACGACCTTCTCGCGCGGCGGCGCCTTCACCCTCGGCGTGCTGATCGTGGCCTTCCTGCTGCTGCGGCGGCCCCGCCCCTACACGGTTGGGCTGACCTTGCTGGCCGTGCTGCTGATCGTCCCGATCCTGCCCGCGGAGTTCCGTGACCGGATATCTGCGACCGTGGATCTGGGGAGCGGCTCCGCGGCTGCCCCTGCCGACATCGCCGTTCGTGGTCGTCTCAGCGAGGCACTGGCCGGAGCGGCCATGTTCCGGGACGCACCGCTGCTGGGTGTCGGGGTGGCCAACTACCCACCGACCTATCAGGAGTACGCGCAGGAGTTCCAGTTGGATCTGCGCCCCCAGGAGCGTTCGGCACACAGTCTGTACGTGGAGATCGCCTCGGAGTCGGGCGTTCTCGGGATCACGGCGTTCGGCGCGCTGCTGGTCGGCGTGTTGGGCGCACTGCGACGACGCTCACGCTGGGACCGCGACATCGCACCGCCCGCACGTGCCCTGACGGAGGGACTCGGATTGGCGCTGCTCGCATTCCTCACCAGCTCGGTGTTCCTGCACGGCGCGCATGACCGGATCTTCTGGCTCCTGACCGGGCTCGCGTTGGCACTCCCGCTCGATCGGCTGCAACGGGACGCACCGCCCGACGACATCGCGGACGACGCCCTCAGCCCGACTCGTCACCCCGTCGCACCCGCGTCCACAAGGTGACATCGCGCCGGGTGACGTATTCCCACATCCCACGCAACGCCGCGGCATTGACCCGGCACAGGTAGTACGGGAGGTACGTCGTGGTCGAACGTCCTCCGCGCCGCTCCGACCAGGCGCCCACCGCGGCGAGGCCATAGAAGACCGCCTGGCCGGTGGCGAGCCACCGGGCGGGTCTGCTCTGCCGGACGAGCGCCGCATTGCTGAGCGCAGCAGCGACCATGGCGATCGGGACCAACGGGCGCAACCCCTTGTGGGACACGACCTGCCAGGCGAGCAGCGGCCGGCGCCGCGCGAGAAGGGGCAACAGCCGCGCCAACGCCTGGTACCGCCCGGAGACGATACGCGCCCGGCGGGTCGCCTCGTCGTCCAGGGATGCGGAGGCTGGCTCGAGCGAGACCGCGTCATGGGCGTAGGCGATGCGCCATCCGGATATCGCCGCCTGCATGGCCATGGTGAAGTCATCGTTGACCGTCCCCGCCGGCAAGGGGCGGTAGACCTCTCGGCGCACCGCGATGATCTCACCCGCAACCCCGGTGACCGAGGCGAGGTTCGACTCCCAGCGTTTGATCGCGTCCTCGTAACGCCAGTACAGGCCCTCGGCCCGATCGAGGTCGCGATCGAGATCGTCGACGATGCGTTTGGCGCCGGTCACCACTCCGACCGAGGCATCTGCGAAGGGCGCCAACAGGCGCTGGAGCGTGTCGGGCGGGTAGAGGTTGTTCGCATCCGAGAACACCACGGTCTCACCCGTGCTTGCCGCTACCCCACGGTCGAGTGCCGCAGCCTTCCCCAGACGTTGCGGCCGGTGCAAGACGCGCGCACCGCGGGCACGAGCGAGTTCGGCGGTTCGATCGTCGGAGCCATCGGCGACGACGAGTACCTCGAGGCGGTCGGGCGGGTAGGTCAACTCCGCGAGGTTCTCCAGCCGCCGTTCGATGACCGCTTCCTCGTTGTAGGCCGCGACGATCAGGCTCACCGACGGCATCCGGTCCAACGGTTCGTCGGTGGGGCGCGGTCGCAGGCGGCTCCATCCCCAGAGCAACGCCGGATAGCCCGCATAGGTGTAGGCGATCAGGCCGATCGAAGCCTTCAGGGTGGCCCGGCTCAGAGGTTCTCCACGTAGGGTCATACGACGCTCCCCGTTCCCTCGAAGAGGGCAGCCAGGCGTGCCACGTTGGTCTCCAGCCGGTGGTCACGTTCGACCAACTCCCGTCCCCGCCGCGCTTGCTCCCGAGCCGGACCCGGGTTCTCGATCACCCATCGGACGGCCGCCGCGAGCGCCGCCGGATCTCCGGGCGGCACCAACTGCCCGGTCTCCCCCGGGCGGATCAGCTCCGGGATACCTGAGATGTCGGTCGCGATGGTCGGTAGGCCCGATGCCAAGGCCTCGATGAGTACCACCGGGAGGCCCTCCTTCTTTCCGGACGCCGTGATGATGCTCGGAAGCACGAACGCATGCGCTTCCTGCAGCAGTCGCGCGACCTCGTGCTCGGGCTGGGGACCGATCAGGTGAACCCGGTCCTGAAGCCCGAGCTCCGTGATCCGCGTCTGCAGTTCGTCACGGTCGGGGCCACCTCCGACGATCGATGTGGCTGGTTCGATGCCTTGGGCTCGAAGCGCTCCGAG
>SKYL01000326.1 GCA_007127935.1 Halorhodospira sp.
CAACCCATGGAGATTGCTTCGTCGCTCCGCTCCTCGCAATGACGGGGGTGGGGCGTATGACGGGGGCCCCTGGGCCCTCTAGCCTTGGCGCAGCAGTTTCTCCACCCAGAGGGCCGCCAGGTGGTCGGTGAGGCGGTTCTGCATCTGGCGTGCGGCCAGGTTGTCGAGATCGATCCAGTCCAACGGTTGGTCCTGCTCGGCGCAGGAGAAGACGGCGCGGGTGCGCTGGCCGGTGTCGGGGTCGATCTGCCACTGTAGGCACTGGGCGCAGACGCCCTTGAGCATGCACTGCATCGGGCTGCCGACGGTGCCGATGGCCTTGAGGTGGGGCCGGAACCGGTCCCGCAGCCCTCCGGCCAGGGCGTCCTGAAAGCCGCGCAGCAGGCCGGTGCCGCCCACCACCATGAGCCGGTCCACCTCGGCCAGGGGGATGCCCCCTTCGGCGGGGGCAATCTCGCCGTCGCCGTAGCGGCGGACCAGATCGACCATATCGGTGGTGACTACGGCGGTGTCCTGGGGGCGGCGCGGGGTCACCGCCGGTTCGCGGGCGGTGGCCCAGACGATCTGGTCCGCTCCGGCCTCCAGTTCGTCTTGGTGGTCGATGTCCCCTGCCCGCTGGAACGAGGCGATGTAAAGCACCCGGTTCCCGGCGGCCCGCAGCGCGGTGCCGATGTCGTGCATGACGGCGGCGCCCCAGCGGCCCGCCACCACCATGACGGTCTGCCCGCTGGGGATTTCGGTGGGTTCGCCGGTGGGTCCCATGAGCACCACCCTCTCTCCCGGCTGGAGGCGTCCGGCGATGCGCGGGCCGGCGCCCCACTGGAGGACCATGAGCCGGATGCAGTCGCCCTCGATGCCGGTGCCGGAGACGGTCAGCAACGGGACTTGCAGCCGGGTTCCTTCCACTACCGGGCTGGTGCTCTCCAAGGTTTGCAGGCGGAAGAACTGGCCGGGCCGAAAGCGTTGCGCCGCCATGGGGGCGCGGACCCAGATCTCCACCATGGCGGGGCTGGTCTGTTCCACCGCCACGACCCGGGCGGTGAGGCGTTGCTCCATATCGCGCAGGAAGGCGAGGAGGTTGTCCCGGGGGTCGCCACCCGGTACCCACTCGTCCGTCGGTGGCGCCTGCTCGATCGCCTCCATCACCATGGGGTACGTGCGCTGGGCCGATGCCACGGCCTTGACCACACTCCCGGCGAAGGTAGGGTGGGTGTCGCCGATGAACGAGACGGTACGCCCCTCGCTTTGGTGGGAGGTGAACGGCGCCAGTTCGCGGGACTTGCAGTGCTCCGCCGGGTCCACCGGTTGCAGCCGCTCCGGGTGGAAGGTGTAGGTGCGGTAGTGGTGGCCCGCCATCTCCAGGCTGCCCGGGTACTCGTGGGCGTAGATGGTGTTGGGTACGGTGCCGGCGGCGACGAAGACGGAGCGGGCGGGCAGTTCGACTTCCTGGTTGGTGGGGTACCAACGGCCGTCGGTGTGGTCCATGCGCCGAAAGAGTAACGATTGAACATGGCCATGTTCGTCGGTGGCGGCGTGGAGCGGGTCGAGCCCCTCGGCCAGGAAGACGCCCTCCTCGCCGGCCTTCCGCAGCTCTTCGTGGTTGCGGACGTAGGCGGGGGAGACGTTGAGGCCCTTGCGGTAGGCGATGGTCACCCCGCCCCAGGCGTGGAGCAGCCCGATGAAGTCGGGCGGCCGGCCGTCGGCGGCGGCTGCTGCACGCTCGGCGCGCACGGCGCGGCCGTGCTCCAGGAATTCATCGAGGATGGCCCGGTCCTCTTCGACGAGCCGGCCTCGCAGAGCTTCCGCCCCGCCGTCGGTCTCCGCCGCCAGCACCTCGAAGCGGTGCAGGATCTTCTCCACTTGGCCGATGTAGTGGGCTTGGACCTCGGTAGCGGTGTCCACGGCGGTCAGGCCGCCGCCGATGACCACCGCCGGCATGCGGACCTGGAGATTGGCGACGCTGTCGGGCTTCCCGGCGCCGGTGAGCTGGAGTGCCATCAGGAAGTCGTTGGCCTGGCGCATCCCCCGCGCCAAGCTGTTGCCGATGTGGAGAACCCGGGGGTAGCCGGCGCCGGTGGCAATGCAGACGTGGTCGAAGCCGAGCGCCCAGGCGTCCTCCAAGGTCACGGTGCCGCCAAAGCGGACTCCGCCGTGGAGCCGGTAGCGCTCCCGCCGGGCCAGGGTCAGGTAGATCAGCTTGAGGAAGTTCTTGTCCCAGCGGTTGGTGATGCCGTACTCGGCCACGCCGCCGAAGCCGTAGTTGGTTCGCTTTTCGAGCGGTTCCCAGATCTGCTTCCAGTCGCGGATCGGCCCGTCGATCCACTCCTGGGGCAGGGGTTCAATCTTGAGGCCGTCCACCGCGGTGACGGCGCACCCCTCCATGGTCAAGTGGTGGGCCATGGAGAAGCCGGCCGGCCCCTGTCCGGCGATCAGCACCCGCCGTCCGTTGGCCGGTTTCGGCAGGTATTGGCGGCGGCGCAGCGGGTTCCAGCGCGCCAGCAGGTGGTAGATCTCCACGCCGTAGGGCAGGGCGAGGACATCGGTGAGGCAACGGGTTTCGACCTCCGGGATGTTGACCGGGTCCTGCTTCTGGTAGATGCACGACTTCATGCAGTCGTTGCAGATACGGTGCCCGGTGGCCGGCACCATCGGGTTGTCCACCATGGCCACCGCCAGGGCGGCCAGTGGGCGGCCGTCCCGGTAGAGGCGGTTCATCTCGGAGATCTTCTCCCCCAGCGGACAGCCGGTGAGGGTGACGCCCAGCGGGTCGACCTTGAATCCCAACTCCGGGTGGCCCTTGCGCTCGGGGAAGCCGCGGGAACAGAAGTCGCCTTCGTGGTCGTGACAGTAGACGCAGTAGTGGGTCTCGCCGACGACGCGGCGGCGCGGGGCGCGTTGGTCGGTGAGGGCGAAGCCGTCCCGGGGGCGCCACTGGGTGCGGGGCGTCTGCATGCGGACCGGTTGCGCTCCGGCGCTGTCCTCCGGCCCCAGTTCCACCAGCCGCCCGTGGTCGATGCGGCTGGGCAGGTGGAAGGCGGTCCAACCCGCCGTTGCCTCGCGGCCGTTCGGGTCGGTGAGCGCCAGGGCGCACCAGCGAATCAAGCGGTGAAATGGCTCCTCGCCGCTCTCGCCGGCGTCGAGGAGGCGCAGCCCGAGGCGGGCGACGGCCAGCTCCCGGTCATCGGCGTCGATGCCGCGGGCGTCCAGTTCGCGGTCGAGCCACCCATCGAGGGCGGCGAACGGCTCGTTCCCGGTGTCGCGCAGGCGCCGGGCCCGGCGCTGGACGATCTCCGCCTTGAAGGCCATGACTTCGCCGTCCCGCAGGATAGCGGTGGCGGTCCCGCCCAGCGCCTCTTCCACATCGAACGCCCCAGCGATGAATCGCTCCAGTGCCGGAGCGAGGTCGAGCAGCAGTTCACTCAATTCAGTGGCCGGAAGGGGTTTGGCGGCCTGCCGGTAGCTCAACAACCGTTCGTGAAGGACCGGGGCGGCCTCTTCCAGATGGTCGAGAAAGAGGCGGTCCAGGGCCTCCAGCCCGCCCCGCTGCCGAATCTCGCTGTAGCTCAGACCGGGAAGGCGGATCGGATCACCGGCGCTCACGACGCCTCCCACCGGACGGTGTACTCCAGGGTGACGGTGCGACCGGGGTTCAGGTCGATCCGCCACGCCGCAGCGCCGGCGTCCACGGGCTCGTGTTCGTGGGAGGACTCGATGATCTTCCACGAGCCGGGAATCCGTTCCACGACCTCGATGGGGGCGGTGCGGTCCCCGGCGTTGCGCAAATCGATGGCCCAGGTCGCCTCCACCGTATCCTCGCCGCCTCCCTCCGGACGGCCCCGTTCCAGCAAGGTACGGACGGCGGTCAGGTGAAAGGCCGGGCCGGTGTCCAGCGCGACCTCGCCACCGGCGGGGGTGGCCGGAACCGGCGCCGTGCCCACCAGCGCCACGTCCCGTTGAGCCGGGCCGCCCCGGTGGACGTAGACCTCTCCGGCCGGTAGCGGCTGGGCGGTGGTCCACTCCAGGCGGCGGGTGACGGCTTGGCTACGGGGGCCGTCGGGCCGCTCCCCGGCGTGACCCACGGTGCGGAAGCGGTGGGTTACTTCCAGATCGTCCGCCTCGAAGAGACGGATGCGGTGGCTGCGCCCCGCCCACAGGTCGACCCGTTCCCGGGGTCGGTAGGTGGGGTGGCCCAGCAGGTCACCGGTTTCCGCTTCGGGGGCGGCGGCCGTCTCCGCCTCGGCCCGCAGCAGCCGTGGGCCTTCCCCGAGGGAAGCGGCGACGAAGGTGATCTCGGCGCCGGGTAGATCGATCCCGGTCCGGTTGTTCACCTCGCCGTAGGCGATCAGATTGCCGAGCCCGAGCCGGTCGATATGGAGTTGGTAACCCGCCCGCCACTGGAGGCCGCCGCTGCGATAACCGAGGCGCACCGGCTCCACGCCGCCCCGCCGGGCGGTGAGCCGCAGCTCGATGGCCGGGGCGCCCGTCAGATGCGGCGGGACGTTGTCGAAAAGGATGCGCGTCTCCGCCGTCCGCGCCACGGCCTCCACCCCGTCGTCCAGGGCGAGGATCAGGTGGCGGTGGTCGTAGGCCAGCAGCCGCGCCTCCCGGGGGCGGGTCGTCCCGGGGGGGAAGATGCGCACCGTACGGCCGAGATGGGCGGCCAGCAGCGCGTCTTCGTTGAGATCCCCGGTGGTGAAATGGGTGGCCGTCAGCGTCACGTCGTGGTCCGACGAGACGGCGATGGAGGCGGGGTCCACCGTCTTGGGGAGGCCGTTGACCACCAAGGCGTTGGCGCCGTCGGCCAAGCCGATCTCCCGTTCTTCCACGATCAGCGCCGGACCCCGCTGATAGACTGTGACGGAGAGGGCGCGGCGATCGCCCGGTCCGCTGTAGACCTCTTCGGTGTCCAGCGGCAGTTCCCGCTCGGCGACCGGGAAGGGCTCAAGGACGGCCGGTGCCGGTTCGGCTTCCAGCGGCGCGGTCTCCACCGGCGTTTCGGCGAGGGCGGGGGCCGCGCAGAGTAGGGTGGTGAGGGTGACGAGGGTGTTGGATATGGAACGGGTCTGCCGCTGCACCAATATTGCTCCGCTTCATGGGGTCTGTCTTCGACGTTCCAGACTACCATGCCGGATGGCGCATAGGGTGGTCGAGGCATGTTGCAAG
>SKYL01000201.1 GCA_007127935.1 Halorhodospira sp.
CCACGCCCCGGCGCCCGAACTCGGCCAACGCCTCCACGGCCACGTCCGACCAGTGTTCGCGGCCGGCCTCGGCCGCCCGTGACAACGCGGCGGCCCCCTCGCCGCGCCGCCACGCCTCGTACGCCGTCTCCACCCTCGGGAAGAGTTGGCGCCGCAACGCGGTCAGGTTGCCGATGTAGAAGTGGAGCGACGGGGGATGCGGCGCAGCCGCCAACTCCGGCAGCACCGCCAGGCAGTCGGCCAGGTTGTCCCGCACCGCCCGCAGGAAGAGTTCCGCCCGGGTCCCGGCCACGGCGCGAAGCATCTCCTCCCACTCCGGCCCCAATAGCCGCCCGGCCAGGACCTCACCCACCTCGTGTTGGAAGATATGGGGCAGTTCAGCGCCGGTCATCGCCTCCAGCGCCCCCTGGGGATCTTCTTCGAAGTCGTAGGCGGCGATGGCCCGCCCCATGGCGTTGTCCGGGCGGTTCCAGCGCCAGTTCTCCACCTTCTCCCAGAGCACCCGGCGCAGCGACTCGCGGCGCAGGAAGATGGTCTCGCCGGCCAGCATCGCCGCCGGGGCGCTGATATCCCGGGCCGTCTCCTCGGCGGTGATCAACGCGGTGAAGCCGTCCCGGCGCTCCCGGCGCTCCAGCCGCCCGAGGAAAAAGTGGGGCCGGCCGCCCCGGCCAAGGCCGCCGGCGTAGACCCAACCTTGCGGCACCAAGCGGTCGTTGACGGCGTCACAGGCGAAGGGGTCGAGCGGTTCCCCGCCGATGGGGAGGGGCTCAAACGGCTCTTCCTCCAGATCGGCCCACTGTTGCTCCCGCTCGGTGAGCCAGCGGCCCAGCTCCTCATTGTCGAGGGCGGCCCCTAATGGGTACCCCCGCTCCCAACGGAAGAGTTCGCGCATCTTCAACAAATAGATGCAGAGGGTGTCCTCCCCCGCGTGGCGGGCGTCCGCGATGTGGCAGTTGCGGCGGACCGCGTCGACGAGGGGTTGCGGGAGTTCCAGCATGGCTGTGGGGCTCTCTCGGACGCGCTCCGGGAACGGCGGCATGGCTTAGATGGTAGGCTCTCGCCCACTGGACCCGCAACGGCGACCGGGCGATCGCCCCCGTATAGCCCCCGCCCCGCAAGGCCCCGTAGAATGAATCGGCATGAGTGACCATACTGCGGAAGGACCGAGGTCCGTCTACACAGAGGAGATGGAGGCCGCGCTGGCCCACTTGGCTCGTGGGTACGGCTGGCGGCTGGTGGTGCTGTTCGGCTCCACGGCGCGGGACGGGCGGGGCCGCGATATCGACCTGGCGATACTCCCCGCCACCCTCCCGGACCTCATGACCGAAGGACGCTGGACACGCCAACTCGAAGCGCTGTGGGAACGGCCGGTGGACCTTCTCGTACTCCACGACGGCACCTCGCCGCTGGTCCGCTTCCAGGTATTCCGCGACGGCATCTGCCTCTATGAAGACAGCCCTCAACGCTTTGAGCGGGAACAGGACCGGGCGTTCTTCCTCCACGCCGATGCCGAACTGCTGCTCCGCCACGGGCAGGAGGGGACCGATGGCGCCGCGTAGGGAGGTCGTGCAGCGCAAGCTCTCCCTGATGGGCCAATTCCGCCGGGATCTGGCCGCCTATCAGGCACTGGACCGCACCGCCCGTCGGCGCGAACACTACGCCATTGAGCGGCTGCTGCAACTGCTGTGCGAATCCGCCGCCGATATCGGCCTGCAACTGCTCCGGGCGGACGGTTACGAGCTGGCGTCCAGTTACCGCGCGGTGTTCGCCGGGTTGCGTCTGCGGCTCCACCTGCCGGACGAACTCGCCGAGCGGCTGATGGATGCGTGCGCCATGCGCAACCTATTGACCCACCTCTACGACACCATCGATCTCGACCGGGTCGTCGAGGCCGTCGATCCCGCGGTGGAGGTCTACCACCAGTACGAGGAGTGGGTTGAAGCCACGCTGGACGGACACTTCCACCAGGCGGACGACTAGGAGGCCGTACACTCCCACCAGCCCACGACCCATCTCTTGATGAACTGGACCGTGCCGCCCCCGTCACTGCGAGCCCCGAAGGGGCGCGGCAATCTCCCGGAGACTGCCGCGGGCCTACGGCAACAACGTCTCCCCCATCAGCGCGCGGTCGATCTCCCGGGCCGCTTCACGCCCTTCGTTGATAGCCCACACCACCAGGCTCTGCCCCCGGCGGCAGTCGCCGGCCGCGAAGACGCCTTCGACGTTGGTGCGGTACTGCCCGTACTCGGCCTTGGCGTTGGTGCGCGGATCGGTCTCGACGCCGAACTGCTCCAACAGACCGCCCTCGGGGCCGAGGAAGCCCATGGCCAGGAGGACCAGGTCGGCGTCCAGCTCCCGCTCGCTGCCCGGCACCGGTTGGGGGCCCATACGGCCCTGGTCGTCTTCCTTCCACTCGACGCCCACCAGGTGCAGCTTCTTCACCCGGCCGTGCTCGCCGGTGAGCTTTTGGGTCAGTTGGAGGTAGTGGCGCGGGTCCTCGCCGTGGACGGCGATGGCCTCGGCCTGTCCGTAGTCGACCTTCAAGGTGCGTTTGAACTCCGGCCACGGGTTGTCCGGGGCGCGCTCCAGCGGCGGCTTGGGCATGATCTCCAACTGGATGACGCTCTTGCAACCGTGGCGCAGCGCGGTTCCGACACAGTCGGTGCCGGTGTCGCCGCCGCCGATGATGACCACGTGCTTGTCCTTGGCGGAGATGTAGTCGCCGTCGGCGAGGCCGCTGTCCAGCAGACTCTTGGTGTTGGCGGTGAGGAACTCCATGGCGAAGTGGACGCCGTCGAGCTCCCGGCCCTCGATCGGCAGGTCGCGCGGCACGGTGGCGCCGGTGGCCAGCAGCACCGCGTCGTACTGCTCCTGGAGTTCCTCGGCGGTGACATCCCGGCCCACCTCGACCCCGGTGCGGAACTCGACCCCCTCCCGGCGCAGGAGATCGAGGCGGCGCTCAACGATCTCCTTCTCCAGCTTCATGTTGGGGATGCCGTACATCAGCAGCCCACCGAGCCGGTCGGCGCGCTCGTAGACCACCACGGTGTGGCCCACGGCGTTGAGTTGCGCCGCCGCCGCCAGTCCGGCGGGGCCGGAGCCGATCACCGCCACCTGTTTGCCGGTGCGTTTCACCGGCGGCACGGGCTGTACCCACCCCTCCTTGAAGCCGCGCTCGATGATCGACTTCTCGTGGTGCTTGATGGTCACCGGCGGGGCGTGAATCCCCAGTACGCACGAGTGCTCGCACGGTGCCGGACAGACGCGGCCGGTGAACTCGGGGAAGTTGTTGGTCTTGTGCAGCCGGTCGAGGGCGTCGTGCCAGCGGTTGCGGTAGACCAGGTCGTTCCACTCGGGGATCAGGTTGTTCAGCGGGCAGCCGCCCACCGCCGGCGCCGACGACGAATCACCGGCGTGGCAAAACGGGACGCCGCACTCCATGCAGCGGGCGCCCTGGAGGCGGATCTCCTCCTCGGGCATCTCGGTGTGGACCTCGTACCAATCCGCCAGGCGCTCCACGGGGTCGCGGTCGGCCGGCAGCGCACGCTCGTACTCCAAAAATCCGGTCAGCTTTCCCACGCTCCGTCTCCTATGCAGTCGCCTTGCTCTCGGCCAGCTTCTTCAGGTGCAGGTCGAAGGCCGCCACCGCGATCTCGTACTCGTCTTCGAGCCCCTGCTCCTCGCGGACCTGCCTCATGTAGCCCTGCATGCGCTCGTAGTCGACGGGCATGACGCGGACGAACTCCTGGAGGGCGCGATCCCAGTCATCCAACAACTCCTTCGCCACATCGGACCCGGTGGCGTCGTGGTGCTTTTGGACCAGGCCCTTCAGCCGGGCGATCTCTTCAGGATCGGTCACCGGACCGAGTTTCACCATCTCCGGATTGCAACGGCCCTCCAACGCCCCGGACCGATCCAGCACGTAGGCGACGCCGCCGGACATGCCGGCGGCGAAGTTGCGGCCCACCTCGCCGAGGATCACGGCGCAGCCGCCGGTCATGTACTCGCAACCGTGGTCGCCGATCCCTTCCACCACGGCGGTGACCCCGGAGTTGCGCACGCAGAAGCGCTCCCCGGCCACACCACGGACGTACGCCTCGCCGCCGGTGCCGCCGAAGAAGGCGACGTTGCCGATGATGATGTTCTCCCGCGGGTTGAACGGCGCCCGCCGGTCGGGATAGACCACCAGTTCGCCGCCGGAGAGCCCCTTGCCGAAGTAGTCGTTGGCGTCACCCTCCAACTCGAAGCGCACGCCCCGGGCGGTGAAGGCGCCGAAGCTCTGCCCGGCGGAACCGGTGAACTTGACGCGGACGGTCCCCTCCGGCAGGCCGTCGGACCCGTAGCGCTTGGAGATCTCGTTGGAGAGCATCGCCCCGACGCTGCGGTCGGTGTTCTCGATCTCGTAGCTCAACTCCACCGGCTGCCGCTTTTCCAACGCCGCGTTGGCGTCTTCGATCAAGCGGCGGTCGATGATGTCGTCGATCAGGTGCTTCTGCGCCACGGATTGGTAGAGGGTGTCGCCGGGATACGGCTCCGCCTTATGGAGCAGCGGCGAGAGATCGACATACTGGACCTTCCAGTGGTCGAGGTTCTCGCGCACCTTGAGGCACTGGGTCTGGCCCACCATCTCGTCGATGGTGCGGAAGCCCAGTTCCGCCATGATCTCCCGCAGCCCCTCGGCCATCATCGTGAAGAAGTTGACCACGTGCTCCACCTGGCCGCTGTAGCGGCCGCGCAGCACCCGGTCCTGGGTGGCGATGCCCACCGGACAGGCGTTGGTGTGGCACTTGCGCATCATGATGCAGCCCTGCACCACCAGCGCGGCGGTGGCGATACCCCACTCCTCGGCCCCCAACAGGGTGGCCACGGCAAGATCCCGCGGGGTCTTCATCTGGCCGTCGGCCTGGAGGGTTACCCGGCTGCGCAGGCGGTTACGCACCAGCGTCTGGTGGGTCTCGGCGATGCCCAACTCCCACGGCAGGCCGGCGTGCTTGATGGAGCTGAGCGGCGAGGCGCCGGTGCCGCCGTCGTGGCCGGCGATCAACACCACGTCGGCGTAGCCCTTGGTCACCCCGGCCGCCACCGTGCCGACCCCGGCCACCGAGACCAGCTTGACGTTGATGCGGGCGTCCCGGTTGGCGTTCTTCAGGTCGTAGA
>SKYL01000193.1 GCA_007127935.1 Halorhodospira sp.
CACGAGTTCGCCGAACTCTCCTGCGCGTCGTGCCACAACATCCACGCCGGCCATGACAAGGTGCTCTACACCGAGAGCCAACCCCAGGTCTGCGCCGATTGTCACCAGCAGCAGCAGCACGAGCTGCGGCGTCCCTCCCGCCACCCGGTGGCGGACGGCCTGATGGCGTGCTCCGACTGCCACCAGCCTCACGGCTCCACCCACGTTACGTTGCTCAAGCAGCCGACGGTCAACGAGACGTGCTACTCGTGTCATGCCGGTAAGCGCGGCCCGTTCCTGTGGGACCACGTCCCGGTGCGTGAGGACTGCACCACATGCCATCAGCCCCACGGGTCGGTGCACCGTGCGCTGCTGGAGATGCGTCCACCGCAACTTTGTCAGCAGTGCCACTTGCAGGACACCGGCCACGCCGCCGAGTTCTACGACGGCGGTTCCCTGGACAGCTTCCGCGTCGGCGGGCAGAGCTGCCTCAACTGCCACTCCGCGGTCCACGGGTCGAACCATCCCCGGGGTTACATCCTTCGGCGTTGAACGGCCGCGTGCTTAAGGAGCTAGGGCGATGAAGAATAAACAAACCAAAGAAAGATTCCTCCCGGGACTGACAGCCGCCGGTGTTTGTCTGCTGCCGTTGAGCGCCTCCGCCATGTTCGATTTGGGTGAAGCGGTGGAGGTGGATGAGGAACTGATCCAAATCCTCTCGGAGGTTCGTCATGAGGTGGAGGTGGGGGTCGGTTTTCTGAGCGAAGAGTCCTTTATGTTCGGCCGCTTCAGCGGCCTCACCGACGATGGGCTTTTCCTCGATCTCCACATGGACCTTTACCGGCGCCCTCCCCACGACGCCGACACCATGCGGTATTGGCGCTTGCGTGGCCGCAATCTGGGCCTCGATTCCCGCTCCCTTTACGGCGAGTACGGCAATCAGGGGCGGTACTCGGCCTTCTTCGACTACCGGCAGATGCCCCACAACGAGTGGCAAGACGTCTCTACTTGGCACCGGGGTGATGGCTCTACCACATTGCGGCTGCCGGAAGGCACCCCTCGCGATGAGGCCCTGCTGCGCACCATCGACATCCAGCAGGAGCGTCGCCGCTTTACGTTGGGCGGCGACTACATTCTGCCGGAGATCTTCGGGCGTTGGCGGATCAGTGCCGATGTGACTCGGGAGGAGCGCGACGGAACCCGGGTACGGGGGTTCAGCGGCTTCGGTATTCAGAGCGATCCCTTCCTTGCCCCCGAGCTGGTGGACTACACCACCGAGCAGTACAACACACGTATCGAGTACCTGGGCGATCGCTTCCACGGCAGCGCCACGTATCACCTTTCCACGTTTGCCCAGAACAGTGACTCGTGGATGTTTGCCGGCAGTCCCCACGTGGATGCCGAGTGGGGCGAGGACGACGAGGATGTCCTCCACTCCTATGCGTTGGAACCCGAGAACATGTTCCATCAGGTGAGCCTCGCCGGCGGATACGTCTTCGGCGGCGGGTCGCGAATCTCCGGGGACCTCCATATAGGGCGCATGCTCCAGGACGACGGTTTTGTCACCGCCCTGGACGATGGGACCGAGTCATTGGACGGGGAGGTCCAGACCACCGCCATGAGTCTGCACGGTAGCCACCGTTTTACCCCGAGACTGCGGGTGCGCGCCGCGCTGCGTTACGACGACCGCGACAACAAGACCGACGTCTTCGAGGTCGACGGTTGGGAAACGCGGCCCATCAGCACCACCCGTACGCACTACTCGGTGGAGGGCGACTATCGGATGGCCGCCCGCACTCGCCTGACCGTGGGTATGGAGCGGGACGAACGGGAGCGTGACTTTGGCCATCGGCAGGAGACCGACGAGAACACCCTCCACGGAACGTTGCGCACCACGGTGGCGGCCGGGCTTCAAGGGGGGGTGCGGGTCGCCGCCTCCCAGCAGAGTGGATCGGTCTACGACCGTGATGGAGTGCAGCTGCCGGATGGGTTGCGTAACTACGATGTCGCTGATCGTGACCGCGTCACCACCGGTGCCTTCGCCACCTATATTCCGAACTTCATGCCGGCGTTGTCGCTCTCGGGTCGCGTCGAACACACCCGCGACGACTACGAGAAGTCGGACTTCGGCCGCACCGACGCCGCCCGCACCCGGGCCGGGCTGGAGGCGGCCTGGGTGCCCACGGCCAATCTGACCGTCTACGGCTTCAGCGCCTTGGAGTTGGTTGAGTTCGACCTGCGCGGTGAGACCATCGGCGGCGAACAGTGGGATGCCGAGCACGAGGACCGGTCTATTAGCCTTGGTATCGGTACCGAATGGGCGTTCCGGCCCAACGAGATCGATCTCGGTGTCGAACTGCTCTGGGTCGATACGCTGAGTCGGGTTTGGACCGACAACGGTGATGCCATCGACTTCCCCGCCCTGGAGAGCACGTTGACCCGGTTCAGTCTCCATGGCGACTACCACGTCAGCCGCGATCTGACCCTTCGCGCCCGGTATCTCTTCGAGAAGTACTCGGAGAGCGATTGGGCGCTGGGGACCGGAGTCGACGGTGTCGACAACTTAGTGACTCTGGGACAGGAAGAGCGCGACTACAGCGCCCACATGATTGTGGGCTCGGCGGTCTACCGGTTTTAAAAGAGGCGGTTGACATGACGAAGCCAAGAGAAGCGAAGAGAGCGCCCATGACAGAGAACAATTCACGGTACGGCGCCGTCGGCCACGGCAGCACAGATGCCGGCGGTGTGCGAAAGCGGCGGGGATGGCCGGGTCTCTTGGCGGCATGGGTCGCCGCGGTGCTGGTCCTGGGTGGCTGTGATCTCTCGCCCGACAGCGGCGAGGCCGGATCACCGTCACCGAGGGCCGTGGCGGAAACGGCACGGCCCTCGGTGACCATCACCGACGCCTACATCGAGGAAGACCGGCCCGTGGTGGAGTTTACCATCGAGGGGCTGGATCACCCCCCGCCGGAGGAGGTCGAGTTCACCGTCGCCCGCTTGGTGAACAAGGACGATTATAAGACTTGGCAGAGTTACCACCCCACTCTCCCCACCGGCCCGCGCACGGGCAACTACGTCCGCCTCCAGGCCGGTCAGGTGCGTGGAGATCACGGGAACGCCCAGTTTGTCGCGCTGGGCGGTGGTGCATACCGCTACACCTTCCCGGTGGATGTGACAGAGACACCCGTGGTGTATAGCAGTGGTGGTGGTGCCGATGACGATATTACCGAGAGTGATTGGGAGGATGCCTCCGGAATCAGCCTCCGTCGCTTCGTCGTCCTGCTGCGTCCCGGTGACGGCTGGGCGGCCGCATACGATGCTATGGATGTCGGCACCGGAGCCGGGGCGGCCAAGCGTTCCGTGGCCACCGCTTCGTGCAACAACTGCCACGAAACCTTGGCGGCCCATGGCGGCAACCGCATCGGTGTCGAGACCTGTTCCAATTGCCACAACCAATACAGCTTCAGCAGCCACACAGGTGCCCCCACCGCTGTTGATCTCGCCTACCTTGGCCATGAGATCCACAGCGGTGGCGGTCTTGCGAACCAAGAGCAGTTCTTGCGCGAGCGCTGGACCGCCGTCTCTTTCCCCCGCGACATCAAGAGTTGTGGTAGCTGCCACGATGCCGATGTCGCCGGGACCGCAAATCACGCCTACGAGAGGCCGACCATCGAGGCGTGTGGTTCGTGCCATGATGATGTGAACTTCGAAACCGGTGCCGGTCACTCCGGGGGAGCCCGAGCCAATACCCAATGCGCCGAATGCCATACGGTGGGGAGTGGCACGGGTGGTAAAGGCGCCGATGTGGCCCACGCCGATCCGGCCCGCGACTTCGCCATCGAGAATGACCTCAAGTACGTGATCGACAGCGCGGATTTGGATGGCGACACGCTGACGGTGGTGTGGCGTGTGGAGTCCGGCGGTACCGATGTGGTCCACGGCGAGGAGGACTGGGCGTTTAGCACCACGTTGCGGGTCGGCTGGTACGACACCGACTTCAGCCACTCCGATCCCGGCAGCAGCCGGCCCGGCCATCCGGTCGAGGTCTCCGGCGTCCATGCGGCGGCCGGGACTACAGAGAGCGGCGGCGTCTATACCACAACGGTCGACCTTGCCGGCAAGGGGTTCTCTGGGGGGCTCAACCTGGTGGTGAGCCTGGGCGGCAACGTCGCCAACGGGGACCATAGCGCTCTGGTGGCCTCGAATGCCTTCGAGTATATCGGCGACCCTCGCCGTGAACTCGTCAGCGTCGCCACATGCACGAACTGCCACGAAGAGAGGCGGGGTGTCTTCAGCAAGCACGGCGGCAACCGCCACAACGACGTGCGGCAGTGCATCCTCTGCCACAACAACAACAGCACCGACTGGGTCCGGCGATCGGCGGATGGGCGTGCCCAGCCCCCGGTGGGCAGCCTTGATGTGGAGGCGCCGACCAACTTCATGGTCATGGCCCACAAGATCCACTCTGCCAGGGACGGCTACGCGCTGCCTGGTTTTGGCGCGGGCGCATGGAGCAGTTGGGGAGATCTGCGCTACCCGGCCGGTATCGCCAACTGCACGCAGTGCCACATCGGTGATTCCTACTACCCGCCGGCCCATAACGACGCCCCACGGGGGACCACCGTTGACAGCCGGGCCGCGGTCGGCATCGACGCCCGCGCCGTGGACAGCCACTGGAAGACCACGGCGGCCATGTCCGCTTGCTCCTCTTGCCACGACAGCGCCCAGGCGCTGGCTCATATGAAGCGCAACGGAGGCGGGAGCGGAAACGGTTGGAATCAACCCACCATCGATGCATCGGCGTACGAGAGTTGCGCGTCGTGCCACGGCCCCGGCCGTGAGGCGGACGTCAAGCGGGTTCACGATATCGAATAGGTGTCAGGTCCCGGATGATTACGAGGCTGTCGATAAAACAACTCAGGTTGCTCAGCGTACCAGTTTTTCATGGCAGTAATGGGTGGCTTGTGGCCGAGGGCTTTTTGCGGCAGGTGGTGATTGTAGAGATGCACGTACCGCTTGAGCGTCTTCTCCAGGCTGGCCCGGCAGTCAAAGTGGTGGGTGGCCAAGACCTCGCTAATCCGGCCGTTGAACCGCTCCACCATGCCGTTGGTCTGAGGCGACTTCGGCTTGGTCAGCCGGTGTTCGATGCCCAGGGC
>SKYL01000234.1 GCA_007127935.1 Halorhodospira sp.
CGGGGGAGGGCGGCGCCGCCGCCGTCCCGCCGGTGGCGCAGAAAGGCGAGGATCGGGCGCTGCACCAGCATGATCACCAGCGTCGCCTGGATCGCCACCAGCGCCGACGCCACCGGAGAGCGGCGCAACACCACCAGGTAGTAGATCAGCATCAACAGCGGCACCAGGTAGTGGGCGCCGCGCAGCAGGGTCGGCCAGAACGGCGGCAGTTCACTGCGGGGGACGACTGGTAACCGCAGCTTGCACGCCTCGAGATGCACCATGTAGAAGAGCGCCAGGTAGGCGACCAGGGCCGGGAGGATGGCGGCGCGTACCACGTCGAGATACGGCATCCCGACCATCTCCGCCATGATGAACGCCGCCGCGCCCATCACCGGCGGCATCAACTGGCCGTTGGTGGAGGCGGCCACCTCCACCGCCGCCGCCTTATACGGCGGCAGGCCGACCTTCTTCATCAACGGGATGGTGAAGGTGCCGGTGGTGACCGTGTTGGCGATGGAGGAACCGGAGACCGACCCGGTGAGCCCCGAAGCCGCCACCGCCGCCTTGGCCGGTCCACCGCGCAGCCCGCCGAGCCCGGCGTAGGCGATGTCTATGAAGTAGCGTCCCGCCCCGGCCCGTTCCAGCAGCGCCCCCAGCAGTACGAAGAGAAAGACGAAACCCACCGAGACCCCCAACGGCACGCCGAAGATCCCCGAGTCGCTGAGGTACATGTCGTTGATCAGGATCGGCAGATCGACGCCGCGGTGGCGCAGCAGGTCGGGCATCCACGGGCCGGCGAAGGCGTAACCGAGAAAGAGCGCGGCGAGCAGCGGCAGGGCGAGCCCCAACGCCCGGCGGGCCGCCTCCAGCAGCAGCGCGATGAGGAGGCAGCCGAGCACGATATCGTGCGGTTCCGGCAGCCCGGCCCGCCACACGATCTCCTCGTAATCCCACCAGATCCACAGCACCGACAGCGCCGCCGCCGCGCCGAGGGCGAGATTCAGCCAGGGGAAGCGGGCGGTTGCCGACGCCGCGGCGCGGCCGGGAAAGACCAGGTAGGCCAAGCCCACCGCGAAGGCCAAGTGCCAGACGCGGGCCATCAGCATGTCGATGGGGTGGTACGCGATCCAGAGCTGAAACCCGGCCCACGCCAGGCAGAGGCCGGCGATCAGCCAGACCAGGGCTGGGTGGGGTGGTTCTGGCCGCTCAGCCCGCCTCAATGGCGTCAACGCCAACCCT
Source organism: Halorhodospira sp. (assembly GCA_007127935.1). Lineage (GTDB taxonomy): Bacteria > Pseudomonadota > Gammaproteobacteria > Nitrococcales > Halorhodospiraceae > SKYL01. The sequence goes on from SKYL01000234.1 coordinate 1,222, forward strand.
GTTCCTGGTAGTAGCGCAGCGCGCCGGGGTGCAGATCGACCGAGACCCCTTCCATCATCGCCTGGGGCTCCAGGTGGCGGAAGGCGGCGTGGGAGCCGCGCAACTCGTCCAACTGTTCGAAGACGGCGGTGGTCAGATCGTAGACCACCGCTTCATCCATCCCAGCGTGGGTGACCACGGTGGCGGTGACCGCGTAGGTGGCCACGTCCTCATCCACGCCGGGGTAGAGGCCGCCGGGGATCGTGGTCATCACATAGTAGGGGCGCTCCTCGACGAAGGCGCGAATGGCGGCGGAGTCGAGGGGGATCATGCGAACCGGGACACTGGTGGCCGGCTCCTCGATCGCCGCGCTGGGGTTGCCGACGGTGAAGAAGAAGGCGTCAATGCGTCCGTCCACCAGGGCGCGGGACGCCTCCGGCTGCTGCAGGTTGCGCGCCCGGATATCGGCGCGCGGGTCGATACCGTGGAGTTCCAGGACATCCATCGCGTTGCGCCGTTGGCCCGAGCCGGGGTTGCCGATGTTCACCGTGTGGCCGCGCAGATCGTCCACCGTATAAATGCCGGAGTCGGCGCGGGCCACCAGCATCACCGTCTCCGGGTGCATGGCGAAGAGGCTGCGCAACTCCTCGAAGGCGCCGCGGCGCTCCCAGTCGGCCTTCCCGTTTACCGCCTGCCAGGCGCGGTCCGACTGAGCGACCCCGAAGTCCAGCGCCCCCTGCGAGAGGGCGTTGATGTTGAAGACCGAGCCCTGGGTGGGGCGGCCGACACAGTTGTAGTCGGCGTCGTGCCGCTCCAGCAGGCGGCAGCCGTGGAGGGCGACTTGGTAGTAGACCCCGGTGATCGACGCCCCGCCGAAGGTGACGTCACGGGCTTGGGCGGGGTGCGTGATGAGGGCGGCGAGGAGGACGCCGGCGGCGACCAGCAGCGAGTGGCGGCGCATGGTGGAGACTCCCGGTTGCGGATGGGGTTCTTCTACCACTCCGATTCTACCGCATGCCCGGCAGTGGCCGCCGTGCCGCCGGAGGTGGTCTACATTTAGGGGGAAATGCCCGGAAAGGCACTTACGAATGGTAAGGAGAGGTGCGTCGTCATGACGAAAGTATTGGTGCTCTACCACTCCATGTACGGTCACATCGAGACCATGGCGGAAAGCGTCGCTGAAGGGGCTAAGTCGGTGGCGGGCGCAGAGGTCACCGTGAAACGAGTCCCGGAGACCATGGACCCGAAGGCATTCGCCGACGCCGGCGGCAAGACCGACCAGAAGGCGCCGGTGGCCGCGCCCGCGGAGCTGGCCGACTACGATGCGATCCTCTTTGGTTCGCCGACCCGTTTCGGCAACATGACCGGCCAGATGCGCAACTTCCTCGACCAGACCGGCGGCCTGTGGGCCCAAGGGGGGCTGCGCGGTAAGGTGGCCAGCGTCTTTACCTCCACCGGGACCGGCGGCGGGGAGGAGACAACCATCACCTCGTTCTGGAGCACATTGGCCCACCACGGGATGATCATCGTCCCCATTGGCTACGGCTTGCAGGAGCAGTTCGATATCTCCGCCGTCAGCGGCGGCACGCCGTACGGTGCCTCGACCCTGGTCGGGGCCGACGGATCGCGCCAACCCGACGCCCGTGAACTGAAAATCGCCCGCTTCCAGGGCGAGCACGTGACGCGGATCGCCGACCAGCTCCGGCGCGGCCGCTGAGGGCTTGATCGGTCGCCGGTCCGGCCGGAAGACCGGTCAGAAGAGTTGAATCTTTGGCGGCTCGGCGCGTGCCGAGGGGCCGGTCTCTTCCGTCCCGGAGATCACCTCTTGGTGGTTCTCCCGCTGGCTATCCATGACGTAGTCACTGTGGAAGCGGTCGATATCCAGCGCCAAGTCGCCGGTGGGGGTCGTGTTCCCTTCGAGAGCGTCCCGGACGCGGGCCAGGTGCGCCTCCAGGGTGTGGGTCATGGCGATGACCTGGTCCACCTGCTGCCGGGTGATGTCCTGGAACTGGATGCCGGCCATGGCGCGGGCGGTGACGGTGGCGATCTCCCGGGTGGTCGCCTCCACTTGCTCCACCACCGCCCGGTGGTGCTCCATGACCGCCTGTTGGTTTTCGCCCAACTTGGAGAGCTGGTGTTCCACGGCGGAGAGCGTCTCCCGCTCCACTTCGGCCTCGGCGTCGGCGCCGTCCAACTCCGCCTGGAAGTGGCCTTGGATCGCTTCCACCATCTCCTCCACCCCGGAGGCAATGCCGGTGGCGGCACGCTGAGATTCCGAGGAGAGGTTGCGGACCTCCTCGGCGACCACGGCGAACCCCTTGCCGCGCTCCCCGGCGCGGGCCGCCTCGATGGCGGCGTTCAGCGCCAGCATGTTGGTCTGCTTGGCCACCTCTTTGATCAGGCGGATGCTCTTTTGCAGTGTGTCGGCCCGGCGGACCAACTCCTCAATGCGCTTCAAGCCACGGTCGGCGGTGGCCTGGCGGTGTTCAATAAAGTCGGCGATGCGCTGCAGCGCCTCCTGGTTCGCCGCTTGCGCCCGGGAGGCCTCGCCGGCGAGGTGGTCGGTGGTGGCCGCGGACTCGGCGACAAAGTCCACGGCGCGCTGGGCGGCGAGGTTCACCTCCTCCAAGCGTTCCATGAAGCCCACCGCCGCCCGTTCCGTCTCCGCGGTGGTCTGTTCCAAGTGCTTGCGCATCAGGGAAAAGGCCGCATCGTGACCGGAGAGTCCCGCCTCGATCCCCTGGAAGACGGGTTCGCCCGCCCGGTGATCGCCGGTGCCGGCGGCGGCATCCTTCGCCGCCGCCCCGTTGCTCTTGCGGAACCATTGGAAGCGTTCCCTCATACAGCGTCCTCCTGTGCCCGGGCGCGAAGGGCGCGGTGAATCAAGCCCCTGGCACCACTTGCCGGACCACTTGCACCAGTTGGTCGGCGTCCACCGGCTTGACCAGCCAGCCGGTTGCCCCCAATCGCTTGGCCTCGTCGCGCTTGTCCTGTTGCGACTCGGTGGTCAGGACGAGAATGGGGGTGAAGCGGAAGGGGGATTGCCGCTTCACCTCGGCGATCAGGTCCATGCCGTTCATCTTCGGCATGTTCAAATCGGTGATGATCAGGTCCGGCTTGGGACCGGCGCCGAGTTTCGTCAGCGCCTCCTCGCCGTCGCCGGCGGTCTCCACCTCGAAGCCGGCGCCCTTGAGGATGCCGCTCATGCTCATGAGAATGGTGCCGGAGTCGTCGACCAAGAAGATGCGTTTCATGGGGTGGCTCCCTCCTTCGGTTGCGCGGCGGGTGAGGCGTGTTCACCGCCTCCCCATAGCCGCTCCAGTTCTTCGTACAACATCCAGTAGTCCATGGCGGCACGGCTGCGTGGCGCATGGAGACGCACCGGCCGGCCGGCGCGGCTGGCCTCCGCCACCCGGATATCCGTGCGGACGCCGCGCAGCAGCCGCCATGGGCCGAATTGGTGGCCCATCTCCTCCAGGACGTCGCGGTGGATGCGGATGCGGGGGTCCACCAGGGTGGGGAGGAGGGCCAACTGGGTCAGGCGTGGGTTGGGGCCGCTGGCCACGCGGAAGAAGAGCCCGGCCAGCTGACGGACCCCTTCCGCCGACAAGTGGTGGGGCACGAACGGGATCAGCGCGGCGTCGGCGGCGTGCAGGGCGTTCATCAGGAGGCCGCCCAGGGAGGGCGGCGTGTCGATGACCACCCGTTCGAAGCCGTCGGCCCACGGGGTCTCTTCCAGAACCCGGGCCAGGCGGGCGTGGCGGTCGGCGGGGACTTCCCGGTCGAACTCCCGGTCGGCCGGCGCCACCCAGAGGGCGTCCAGGTCCGTTGGTTGCGGAGGGCAGGGGAGCGGGTGCTCGCCATCGGCGAAGAGGTCGTGGACC
>SKYL01000323.1 GCA_007127935.1 Halorhodospira sp.
CTCGGATCCATGTATCAACAGCTTCAGGACTGGGGAGAGATCACGGGTTGGATGTTGCACCATCCTGAAGGCGAGCTGGATGCCACCGAGGACATCGCCGTTGAGGTCGATCTCGCCGCACCGGCCAGCCACCGGATCGGCCTGGCCCAATGGGATGACGGCAGCATGCGGCGGCTCGCGGCCATCGTGGGTCGGAGTCTGTTCGGGCGCTCCTGGCTCAGCAACCTGTTCGTCGAATACCGCGACGCCTCGATGGCTCAGCTTCGCTATGAGCTCGGCCACGACGAGTCGGCTCCGGAACCCGATCCGGATTGGGATGTGCGAACGCCCGGCCCGAGGCCGTATCTGCTGGCGCAGTTGCAGAAGCGCCAGCTGGCGAAACTCTGGACGGACCGGAGTGTCGATGTCGTACAGGAATTGCTCAACGACGTGAACCCGAATGAGTTGCTGGACTCGATCGAGGACGAGTTCGGTTCCACCCCGGCGTCGGACTTTCTCTATGGCATTCTGTCCGACCGTCGCGGCTATGCCGAACCTGCGGACATGGCGATCCCGTTGTGGACGAACGAGGCGCGTATGCACATGCGCCAGCAGGTCGCTGACACCGTGCTGTGGTCGAGCAATCCCTTGCCGGCGGACATTGCGGGCGCCAGCGAGGGACGTGTGGCTCGAACGCGGTTGAGGGAGCGGTCCATCCTCGATGTGCTGGTTGTGAGAGCCGATCTCTGCGCCCCGGTCCCCTTTACCGATCTGAAGCTTTTCGCCGTCGCCACGATGGCACCCGGCCCTTCGGCCGAACCGGCCCCGAGTGCCACACCGTGGTAGCACCGGCGGCCCTCCCGTGACCTCCGTGAGGCTTCGGGTCGCCCACCGCCTCGCGGATGGTTCCCGGCTTCGCTTCACGACCGGTGAAGCGTCGGCCCTCCAATTACCCCTGTACGACGCGATCTTGCCGCTGTGGGTGGGCGGGAGAGAGCTGACCGCGAGCTGGGAAGCCCAGACGTCGCTGCTGACGATGGCCGATGTCCATTTCGCGAGCGCTGAAGAGGCAGTCATCGCGCGGGCAGCGACGGGCGAGCTCTCCCTCGATGTCTCGCCGACGGCCCGGTTGCACAACCAGCGACCGCTGGCGCCAGCTCAGCCCGTTCGAGATGCCCTCGAGCAGGGCGTTCACGTAAAGCCAGAGCAGCTGGTCGTGGCAGGTGAGACGGCGCTGCACCGTGCGTCGAACTCCTATCGCTCGCAGAGGCGTTCACAACTCGCACCTTGGTCTGCGCAGGTGTCATCGTCGGCGGCCTCGTCGCTCGCGAGTGAGACGCGGCCTCACCGACTTTTCGTGGGGGCAGCCCCTCAGCGAGTCGCCACGGCACTCCGATGGTGCATCGAAGCGCTCAACGACGACCGTTGCGATCGGATCTACATCGCCGCACCCTATGAGTCTGCCGAGCGGTGGCGGGCGAGCCTCGATGAGGCCGCTCACCTCCTGGGCGGTCTCCCGCGTGGCAACATCACGTTCGTCGCCTATGAAGTGTTGCCCGGCTGGAGGCCGCCACCAACCGGACGATCGCTTTTGGTCGTCGATCACGCCGAACAGGCGATGCGACGCTGGCCCAGCCGGATTCAGGGGATCTTGGAGCGAGCGACGTGTTCCCTGGTCCTGGGAGCTCCGGCTGCGGACGGCCATGCGCCGGCATGGGCAGAGGAGCTCCTCGAAGGACTGAGCGCTGAGGCTGCCCTGTTCCACGTCGCCGAAGTCCGACCCACGGCTCAGTTGGCTCGGCAGCAGTATCTCCCAGGTCGTGCGGAGCTCACCCGGCGAGAGGAGTGGTTGCGGTTGCTTCGCGAGAAGCCACCGAGCGGCCGCGAGGCCTCGGATCGGATGGCGCAAATAGGTGGCCTTTGGCACGCACCGTCGTCGTCGAGTTCCGAACCGGATCCGCGCCTCCGTACCGCCGTCGAGGTGTGCCGGGAGCAGGTGGATGCCGGTCGGCAGGTAGAGGTTTGGGTCAGTAGCGCCAGAGCGGCCAAGGTGTTGCAACAGCTGCTCGTCAATTCTGGTTCGGCTGCTCCCGGCAACGCGAAGCGGTCCGAGCGAGATGTGCGGGTTCGCCTACCTGGTGACGTGGGACCAGCATCCTCGGCAGCCATTGCCGTCTATGCCGATCTCGCGGCCTTCGTGCAGGATCCGACGATCCTGTCCACCGGCATCGCGATCCTGGCTACGGGCACGACCGACGAGCACATCTTCGACGTGCTTGCTGGGTTCGCCGACGTAGCGGAGCGGTACGGCGTCACGCTTGAGGACGTGCTGCCCGGTTCCGCGTGGCGATGGCCCGACCACGCTCTCCGCCTGCTGTGTGGAACAGCACCGAGGGCGAATCTGCTGGAACAGGCGCCTCAGCGAGCGCAACGAGTTCGCCACCGAGGTGAGCGGTTGCAAGGCCGATCCCGTACCGATTGCGTGTCAGCTCCGCCCGGTTCCGTGGACGATGAGCATCTCCGGCAACGCCACATCGAACTCATCGCTACCGGGATGCGCGCACACGGGTTCGGGTTCAAGCATGCTGACGCGGGCTCCTTCGCCTTGAAGGTGACGTCAGTACCCGAAGACCGTGATCTGGTGCCGTTGGGGTCCCTACTCGTCGCGGATGAGGCGGACCTACTGCCCTCCGATGCGCTGGCTGTGGGCGTGTGGCCCGGGAACCCGGTCGCCGAGCGGCTCCTCGATGCGCTGGGCGCAGGTCGGGTCAGTATCGAGGTGGCTTCCTTGCCCGCCCTCGAGGCCGTTCCGATCGCGCCGCACGCCGAGCGCCTACACCTCGTCGGTCGTTCGTACCGACGTCCGCAGACGGGGCATGTCACCGGTACCTATCTGGTGCGATCCGACCAGACCCCCACGATCGACACCATCGAACGGGGCGGCGCCATCTCACACGGCCGCGCACGTCGAGCGATGCCCGTGGATGTGAACGATCCAGGTATCCCTGCTGGGGACCTACTGTCCACGCTCGTCGACCAGCTGGAAGCCCTGGAGACGGTGGAACGCAGACTCGTGTCAGCTCGTTTCGTCGCCGGGGATGACATCATCCTCGAGGAGTTGTGGTGTCGCGACGATGGCCAGGAGCTGCGCGTCACCTGCCTTGCGCCGCAGTCGGGTCCACCGGCGCTCACCGATGCTGCCGGTGGGTCCATTCGGGTGCTGGACACCTGCGACAACGGTCATGCTGTGGACACCGCAACGATCGAGCGGTGCGAACGGTGTTCGGCGGAACGTTGCTTTGGCTGCGTCGGCGAGCCCGGGGTCGTGCGCTGTCGTCTATGCCGGTCGGACGGGTGCTCCTCCTGCGTACGTGGTGGACTGTGTTCGGGATGCCACGACCCACTTCGGGCTCCTGAACATGATGCAGAGGGCGTCAGCGGATGGCGCATCTCGGGCGCGCTCCTACTGGTCGGCCGCTCGTCGGTAGCGGTGAACCGCGATGACACGAACGACGTCGTCACCTACGCGCCGGACACCCAATGTGGCACCGATCTCGACAGCCGGCGTCGTGGGCTTCTGGCTGCTCATGGGATGCGGCTCGATGCACCTGTCGTGCGTGCACCTGAACCGCTGCTCGACGCGGATCGAAGCCTGTGGTGTCGGGAGCGCGGCGGTCATGACTGGGCGCGGCTCGATCGTTCGCCTCCGGGTAGCGAACCGATCACTGATCCGGTTCTACTCGGCGACATCAGCGGACCCGTCGTCCGCCCGATGAGTGTGATGGGGCTCACTTTCGAGTGGCTGCAGCACCGCCACCGGATCGCGTCGATCCGGCCTGGCCCGGCGCTTGTCTGGCTACCCCACGTGGATCGATCGACCCTCACCATCGAATCCGCTGGCCTGCGATACCGCACGACGCGCTACCGGGGCAACGGGTCGTCGACGACCATCGAGGAACGCACACTCGACCTCGAGCCACCGATCACACCGCGGAACGACAGAGACGGTCGGTTACTGGCCATGGGGAACCTCGGCGACGTCCACGTGGAACTGTTGGGCGTCAATGCCTCTGTGGTCCTCCGCATCACGGAGTTCGGGAGCACGCAGGATCGCTTCGCTGCAACGAGCGACACGGTGACCCATGCATCAGAGCTGGCCTGGCACAACCTGGCGCGGAGCTACGGGGCACCGGAGGGTTCCGTCGTCGTTCGCTCAGCGACACCACTCGCGGATGCGGCACCGGCGGCGTTCGCCGCTCCAACGGGAGCGGAACTCGTAGAACGCTCAGTGGCGCCGTTCGCGACCTTCTCAGGGGCCACCATCGACGACACGCCCGTGGACGCACGAGATCTCGCGACACTTCGACGCGGGATCGTGCCGCAGACCTCGTCGATGCTCTCCACCCAGGAAGCTCGACACCTGCATCAGCTCGCCCGCGCGTGTTCCCGGGTCGAGACTGAACCGCTACTCGTCGGCGTCGCGTTCTCGATCACGGAACAATGGCAGGCAGCCGGCACCCGAGTGATCTCGTTCGTGGCTGCCGACGGCTCCGCGGCGCTCCCCGTGCTGGACGATACGGGTGAGCCGGGGAGCGAGTTCTCGGTCGACTCGGCGGGACATCTCCACTTGCTCGATCGGTCACACCATTGCGAAGCGTGCGACCAACAGTTCTGCCGTGTGTGCCCGACCGATACCGAGCTAGCTCCGTGTCTGGTGTGCCGCCAGCTCGCGTGTGGGCCCTGCCGGTCGCGCGACGACGTCGGCGAGCGGAACGACGCATCCGCCTGCTGTCGCTGCGGTCGATGTCCCTGTGCGGCCTGCGGCAGGAGCCTCGACCTACGAACCTGCCGGTGTTGCAGCCGAGAGCTCTGTCGATGGTGTGTCACGGACCGAGACGGATTCTGTACGACTTGCCTGGAGCTGGACGTCGCGGACTCGCTCGACGTACCAACCTCCATCCCGACCATCGGATGCACGCTCTTCGTGGCACATGACGCCGACGCGACCATCGTCGTGCTTCTCGGTGGGCAACGTCAGGAGATCATC
>SKYL01000331.1 GCA_007127935.1 Halorhodospira sp.
CCGGGCCAGCGCTGAAGCGCCCGCTCGATCAGCCAGCAGCAGGCGGCGCAGTAGAGCCCTTCGATGAGCAGCGCCACCTCGCTCTCGCCGTCCCCCCGGTGGTGGACGAACTCCCGTTGCAGCTCATCACGATCGTAAGCGGCCCAGCGGCTCCGGTCAGCGGCGATAGAATCCTCGTCTTCCGGTCGCCCGGGGAGTGCGTCGCGGAAGCGGTAAAACTCGTCCAGACCGGCGCCGAGGATCATATTGGCCACCGCCTGACAGCCGCTGCAGCAGACCGGCTGGGGAGCGCCGTCGACCACGACGGTCCGCTCCTCGCCGGGAGGGACGTCTTCCCCGCAGTGGAAGCAGCGTGATTCCACTACGGTTCCATCCATCGTTGGACCATCCCCAGCCATCCTCCGAAGCAGCGCAGCGCTTTCCTACGACGTCCGGGTCGCAAAGATCGGTGTGCGCGGCTCCAGGCGCATCTCGTCCTCTCCCCAGCGGAGTTCACCCACTAAGCGCCACGACCGGTCCTTCGGCTCCACCTGGATGTAGCGCCGGCCGAGGGGCTCGCCCGCGGTGGGCCATTTTGCCAGATAACGGCCACCACCGGCGGGCTGCAGGTCCAGCTCCAAGTCCCGTGTCTCCAGGGTGGGGTGGATCAGCCGCAACCAGAGCCCGTCGGGCTCCGCATCCGCCGACCCGTACTCCAGTTGCAGCAGGACCCGGTGCCCCTCTTCCAACACCAGATCACCGGCGATCCCCAACTCGCCGGCCAAGCGCTCCCGCTCATGTTTCTGGTGGGTCGCCCGGCCGACATCGATGCGATCGTCGATGACCAGCGAATCGGTGTGCGTGAAGGCCGTGTAGACCAGCGAGGTGCCGACGAAGACCGAAACGATGGGCGGCGTCAGCACGAACCAAAGCCAGAAGTGCTTGTACCACGGCTTGCGTGCCTCGGGATCATCGTGGAGCGAATGGATCGTCATGGCCGGTTCTCCCTGGGACCCTGGAACCGGGTCCGTGTACTGCGTGTGACCTCGGGGTCATCGAGACGCCCGACGTGGAAGGTGATCTCCTCCGAGTGGCTGGCCAGACTCTCGCGCGGCGCCCGGACGCGGGCGATGACCTCTCCCGCGCGGCCCGGCGCCACGGTGGCCTGGGTGGGGCGGGCATCCAACTCGATCCCCTCCAGCCCCTCCACGGAGACGGTATACGTGTGGGCGCGGCTGTCCTTGTTCAGGATGCGCAGCGTGTAAACGTTCTCGATATCATCCCAACCCACCTCGCGGTAGATGGGGTTGCGCTCCGGCACCGCATCGAGACCGATGGGGGAGCGGGCCGCCACCAGCGCCACGAAGGCGCTCAGCAACACCACCAGGAGGGTGCCGTAGATCCACACGCGGGGGCGGAGCACCTTGGCGCCCTTCCCCTCCACCGCGTTCTGGCTGGTGTAGCGGATCAATCCCCGGGGATACTTCATCTGATCCATGACCTGATCACAGGCGTCGATACAGGCGGCGCAGGCGATGCACTCGTACTGCAACCCTTCACGGATATCGATCCCGGTGGGGCAGACCTGGACACACATCCGGCAGGCGATGCAGTCGCCCATCCCGGCGGCCCGATGGTCGATATTCCGCTTGCGGCTCCCCCGGGGCTCACCCCGCTCCTCGTCGTAGGAGATGATCAACGTGTCGGGGTCGAACATGGCCCCCTGGAAGCGGGCGTAGGGACACATGTAGAGGCAGATCTGTTCGCGCAGATAGCCGGCGTTGCCGTAGGTGGCGAAGCCGTAGAAGAAGAGCCAGAAGGTCTCCCACGGACCGAGGCTGAAGGCCGCCACCCGGGCGCCGAGATCGAGGACCGGCGAGAAGTAGGCAACAAAAGTAAACCCGGTGAAGAACGCGAAGCCGATCCAAAGCACCTGCTTCGCGGTCTTGCGGGCCACCTTCTCCGTGGTCCACGGCCCCTGGTCCATCTTGCGGCGCTTGTTGGCGTTGCCCTCGGTCCACTGCTCCATCCAGACGAAGATCTCCGTCCAGACGGTCTGTGGGCAGGCGTAACCGCACCATAACCGGCCCGCGAGGGCGGTGAAGAAAAAGAGCGACAACGCCGCGATGATCAGCAGCAGGCTCAACAGGTAGAAGTCCTGGGGCCAGAAGATCAGCCCGAAGACGTAGAACTGGCGTTCCGGGAGATCGAACAGCACCGCCTGGCGGCCGTCCCACTGCACCCACGGCAACACGTAGAAGAGGCCGAGCAGCGCATAGACGGCCAACGCGCGCAGGCTTTGGAAACGGCCCCGGATCTCCCGGGGGTAGATCTTTTCGGTCTTGGCGTAGAGGCTGTCGCTGTTACCGTCCGGGGCCCCGCTGCCTTTCACCTTGCGGCGGGACTCATCAACGCGGTTCACGGCGGACACCTCCCGGCCTAGGGCGCTTGAGCAGGGTCAGCGTCAGCGCGCTGGAGAGCGCCCCGACGACCCAAAACATAAAAAATCCGATGGTATACCCGGCCAACCGTCCGATTTCCAGTGCCGGGAAGGAGATCACCCGCAGTTCATCGGGATCGATCTGGGAGAAGAAGATCCCGGTGGCCGCCACGGCCGCCAGAAACGACGGCCACAAGACCGATCCGGCCATAAGAACGAGCCGGTCCCGGGACCGGCTCGCGTGCAGGTATTCATCGTCCCGGGACGCCTCCGTCCCGGGACTCCGGTCATCGGACATCACTCAATGCCACCCTCCCGATTCAGCCGATAGACGTACGCGGCCAGGACGCGCACCCGCTCCGGGCCGAGCCGCTCCTCGAATGCCGGCATTTGGCCTTGCCGCCCGTGGAGAATCGTCTCCCGGATGGCCGCCGCCGACGCACCATAGGTGTAGTCACCGGCGGTCAGGTCGGGTGCCCCGAGCATCGGGTTTCCGGTCCCTTCCTCTCCGTGACAAGCGGCGCAGCCCAGTTGGACGAATTGCTCCGCTCCCACCGGGATCAAGTCCTCGTTGGGCACTTCCCGGCCCGCCAGTTGAAAAACGTAGGAGATCAGACCGTCGATCTTTTCCTCCTCCCCTTCCAACCGCGACAAATGGGGCGGCATCACCCCCCGCCGGCCGTTGGTAATCGTGTGGATGATCTGATCCGGCTCCCCGCCCCAACTGAAGACGCCATCGGAGATATTCGGGAAACCACGGGTCCCGCCACCGTCGGCACCGTGGCAGATGGCGCACTCGTTGCCAAAGAGCCGCCGCCCGGTGGCCATGGCGTCATCGTCGAAGGCCAGTGCCTCGAAGTCCTTCTCCGCGTACCGCCGGAAGATCGGCGCCAGGCGCTCCTCGATACGCTCCACTTCCCGGCCGTACATACTGCGGGCCTCGACATCATCCACGTCCAGGTCGTAGGCCGCGGAACTCCACCCGAGAACCCCCTGGTAGTTCCCCAACCCGGGGAAGAGCACCAGATAAGCCAGCGAGAAAATAATGGTTCCGTAGAAGAGCCACAGCCACCAGCGCGGCATGGGCTTGTTGTACTCCGTCAAGTCGTCGTCGTAGACATGCCCCGTGGTCTCGTGGGCCGCCGGTTCGCCGGGCTTGCGCTTCTCCGCGAACTTGATCAGCCACACCATGGCGGCGATATTCGCCAGTGTCAGGACGATGATCCACCAATGCCAGAAGCTGCTCATGCCTGCCCCCCATCATTGTTCTGATTTTCCATGGCTTGCCGGCGGCGCCACTGGCGCTCCGCCTCGTCGTCATCCACCGCCAGCCGCGCGGCCTCTTCGAAGTCCTGCTTCTTCTTGCCGCTCCAGGCCCAGATGACGATGCCGATGAAGGCGACCACCAGGATGGCGGTCATAATGCCGTGTACCGTACCGAGGCTCATGGTCACCTCACCGCCTCTGGCTCACGGCCGTACCCAGGGACTGGAGGTAGGCGACAACGGCATCCATCTCCGTCTTGCCCTCCAGTTCACCGGGGACCGCGTCCAGTTGCTCATCGGTGTACGGCACGTTGAGGAAACGCTGCTGCATCCGCATCCGGTGCTGCACCCGCTCCCCGTCGACCGCCCGCTCCGCCAGCCACGGATAGGCCGGCATGTTGGACTCGGGAACCACGTCCCGCGGGTTGATCAGGTGGATCTCGTGCCACTCATCGGTATAAAGACCACCGACCCGCGCCAGGTCGGGGCCGGTCCGCTTGGAGCCCCACTGGAACGGCCGGTCGTAGACGAACTCCCCGGCCAACGAGTAGTGGCCGTAGCGCTCGGTCTCGGCGCGGAAGGGGCGAATCATCTGCGAGTGGCAGCCGTAGCAGCCCTCGCGGACGTAGATGTCCCGCCCGGCGAACTCCAGCGCCCCGTACGGCTCGACCCCCTCCAGGGGCTGTGTGGTCTGGTCCTTGAACATCAAGGGCACGATCTGCACCAACCCGGCGACGCTGATCACCAACACGATCAGGACCACCATGAGGCCGATATTCTTTTCGACGATCTCGTGATTCATCGCGTTCTTCTCCCTTCTTACGCGGTCTGCTCGGCCGGACGCCGGGCCGCTTCCGCCTGGGGCTCCGCGCTCAACGTCTTGATCAGGTTGAAGGCCATCAGCAGCATGCCGGACAAGAACAACACGCCGCCCAGGAGGCGCACCATGTAGTAGGGATAGGTGGCGTTGAGCACCTCCATGAAGGTATAGGTCAACGTTCCATCCTCATTGACCGCCCGCCACATCAGGCCCTGCATGACGCCGGCGATCCACATGGCCGCGATATAGAGCACGGTGCCGATGGTGGCGATCCAGAAGTGCCACTCGATCAGCCGTACGCTGTACCACTCACGGTAGAAGACCCGCGGGATCAGCGAGTAGATACAGCCGATGGAGATGAACGCCACCCAGCCGAGACCACCGGCGTGGACGTGACCGATGGTCCAATCGGTGTAGTGAGAGAGCGCGTTGACCGTCTTGATGGACATCATCGGCCCCTCGAAGGTGGACATGC
>SKYL01000282.1 GCA_007127935.1 Halorhodospira sp.
GACGGGCCTCTGGAAAGCGCTGAACGCTGCGTCATTGCGAGCGCAGCGAAGCAATCTCCATGGGTCGACGTCCAAGTGGTAGAGATTGCTTCGCTGCGCTCGCAATGACGGACCGTGCCGGCAATGACGGGGAAGGGGTTTGTTCAGCACTTCCTTTGGGACGTTCAAGACAAATCGATGGAGCCACCATGCCGCCATTCACACGGCCGCTGACCTTGGTCCTGCTGCACTTCCTGTTGCGAGTGCTTACGCCGCTGCCCCTGCGGCTCTTGCACGGCTTAGGAAGCGCTCTGGGGGGCGGCTTGGCTTGGTACCCAGGGCGGACTCAACACTACGCCCGGACCAATATCGACCTTTGTTTTCCCGAACAATCCACCGAGCAACGGGAACGGCTCTACCGTGCGTCGTTGCGCGAGCTGGGGAAGTGCGCCCTGGAGTACCCGGCGGTACTGCGGCGGAAACCACAACACCTCGAGCGATGGATTCGTGGCGTCTCCGGAGAAGAACACTTGATCGAGGCGTACCGCCGAGGGCGCGGCGTCATCCTTGCCACGCCCCACCTGGGTTGCTGGGAGATTCTCGGTCCTTGGCTTGCGGCCCGCTATCCGTTCGCCGCACTCTACCGCCCTCCCCGGAACCCACTCGTGGAACCCATCCTGCTCCAATCCCGCACGCGCAATGGCGCAAGGGTGTTCCCGATCACCCCCACGGGGATCCGTCACCTGCTGCGTGAACTAAGAAGCGGAACCATCACTTTGATTCTCCCGGACCAGGAGCCGGACGGCGCGGAACCGTTCGCGCCCTTCTTTGGCCAACCGGCCAAGACCATGACCCTGCTTAGCCGCTTGGCGGAAAAGTCTGGCGCTACCGTCCTGTTCATCTTCGCCGAACGCTTACCCCGGGGTGCCGGCTTCCAAATCCGTGTCTTAGAGGCCGAAGAGGAGATCGCCTCGAAGGACTTGGAGCGGGCCACTGCCGCCCTCAACCGCGGGGTGATGGCGTGCGTCCGCATGGCTCCCGCCCAGTACTCCTGGCCTTACCGGCGCTTCCACACCCAGCCCGACGGCCGGCGGCTCTATAAAGTAAAACGGAAGCGCTGAGCCCATGGCGCGACCCAACTTTGCAATGGCCGGAAGACGCCGCTAGAATAGCGCGCCCATTGTGCGCGGCACCGCGCAGTGGATTTCATTTTTCAGGAACAATAGAAAGGTCGAGATCACGCATGCCGATCGTTAAGGTCCGCGAGAACGAACCGTTTGAAGTCGCGCTGCGGCGTTTCAAGCGCTCCTGTGAGAAGGCCGGAGTTCTCTCCGAGATCCGCCGCCGGGAGTACTACGAGAAGCCGACGCAAGTGCGCAAGCGCAAGCAGGCCGCCGCCGTCAAGCGGCACATGAAGCGCTTGGCCCGCGAGCAGCAGCGGCGCCAGCGTCTTTACTGAGTCCCGCCTCTCCGCCCCGCATCGACGCCGCCCCCATGGCTACCGGTCTGAAAGCCGTCATCCAGGATGCCGTCAAGGACGCCATGCGCAGCTGCGACCGGGAGCGGCGCACGGTGCTGCGCTCGGCCACCGCCGCGATCAAGCAGCGCGAGGTGGATGAGCGCGTCGACCTGACCGATAACGATCCGGCGGTCATTGAGATCCTCTCCAAGTTGATCAAGCAGCGCCGCGAGTCCGCCACCATCTACCGCGACGCCGGCGAGGAGGCTCGGGCCGAGGCCGAGGAACGGGAGGCCGCGATCCTCTCGGAGTTCCTTCCCCCCGCCGCCGACGACGCGGAAATCGACGCCTTGATCAGCGAGGCGATCGCCTCCACCGGCGCGGCAAGCATCAAGGACATGGGCAAAGTCATGGCGCTGCTCAAGCCGAAGCTCCAGGGCCGCGCCGACCTGGGCGCCGTCAGCGCCCGCGTGAAAGGGCGCCTCGGCGCCTGATCCCCTGAGCCGTTCACGCCGTGCGCTGGCGCACGGCCCGATGCGGAGGGTGGCTCCATGGGCGGTCGCATCCCCCGCGAGTTCATCGATGAACTCCTGACCCGCACCGACATCGTCTCGGTGGTGGGTGAGGCCGTCTCCCTGCGCCGCTCCGGGGCCAACTACAAGGGCCTCTGCCCCTTCCACGACGAACGCACGCCGTCGTTCATCGTCAGCCCCGAACGGCAGACGTACCACTGCTTCGGCTGCGGCGCCCACGGCAACGCCATCGGCTTTCTCATCGAACACGACGGCCTGCCCTTCCCCCAGGCGGTGGAGGAGTTGGCCCAGCGCCAAGGGATGAAGCTGCCCGAGGAAGGCGGGCGGCGCCCGTCCACCGATCACCACGAACCGATCTACCGCACGCTCGAGGCCGCCGACCGGTTCTACCGCGACGCCCTGCGCCGCCATCCTGCCCGGCAGGTGGCGGTGGACTACTTGCAACGCCGGGGGATCAGCGGCGCGGTGGCGGCGCGGTTCGGTCTCGGTTTCGCCCCGCCGGGCTGGGACCATCTCCTCAAGCATCACCCGGGCGAAGCCGCCGAACTGGTGGCCGCCGGTCTGGCGGTGCAGCGGGACGACGGCCGGCTCTACGACCGCTTCCGGGACCGGATCACCTTTCCGATACGCGACCGCCGGGGGCGGGTGGTGGGCTTCGGCGGCCGTGTACTGGGCGACGGGGAACCGAAATACCTCAATTCGCCGGAGACCGCAGTCTTCCACAAGGGCCGTGAGATCTACGGCCTCCATGAGGCCACCCAGGATCGGCGGCGGCTGGACCAATTGGTGGTGGTGGAGGGCTACATGGACGTCATCGCCCTGGTCCAGCACGGTGTGGAAGGGGCGGTGGCGACCCTGGGCACCGCCACCACCGGCGAGCAGGCACAGATCCTGTTGCGCACCGCCCCCCGGCTGGTGATCTGTTTCGACGGCGACGACGCCGGGCGGCAGGCCGCTTGGCGCGCCATGGAGAACTTGTTGCCGTCGCTTCGGGGAGACCGCGAAGTCGCGGTGCTATTGCTCCCCGAGGGTGAGGACCCGGACAGCCTCGTCCGCGCCGATGGCGCCGATGCGTTCCGCGCCCGCCTCGACAGCGCCACCCCGGTGGCGGAGTTCTTCTTCCAGCAGTTGGCAGCGGCGTGCGACCCATCCACCGTGGACGGCCGCGCCCGCCTGCTGGAGAGGGCGGCCCAAACCCTCCGCCGGCTACCGGCGGGCGCCTTCCGGGAGGTCATGGTGGATCAGTTGGCGGCGGTGACCCGCAGCGAACCGGCGCGGGTCGACGCCCTATTGGCACGCCAGGCGCCCCGCACCCCCTCACCGCCCCCCCGCGACCCGGTGCCTGGACCGGAACGCGGCGGCAAAAGCGAGATCCGCCGCACACCGGTGCGCTTGGCCCTGGCGCTGGTACTGCGCACCCCGTCGTTGGCCGCGGAGGCCGGCGAGCCCGACCGCTTCGCCGACCGCGCTTTGCCCGGCCTGGCGCTGTTACAACAATTGCTTGAATTGGCCCTCCGCGAACCCCACATCAGCACTGCCAGGATTTTGGAACGCTTTCGCGACAGCGAACACGAGACCGCGTTGTGGAAGCTGGCCGAGTGGGATCTGCCCAAGGGCGCGGATGATCGGCAGGCCTTCTTCGACGCACTGATGCGCATTGAAGAGGAGATCCTGGCCGATGAACAGCAGCGCCTGATCCGGGAGATGGAGACCGGCGGCATGGAGTCCACGGAGCACCAGGAGGCGCTCCGTCAAGCGCAACGGTTACAGTTGCTGATGGAACGCCACCGCAAAGGCGTTCTGGATGAAGACGGAAGACAGGAAATGGAGGCCTTGAAGCGAACATTTCGGCTCTAAGCGGAGTCTAATTCCGCATAGCGCTCCAAAGCTGGAGGCGAACCGGGTTGCCGGACCGTAGGGTCCAGTACTAAACTGCGCAGTTCACTCTGCCCCTGGGATCCATAGCCACGCGCGCCAAGACGCGCCACCCGATGCCCATATGACACAAGATCATCAATCACAAATCAAGCAGCTCATCGCCAAAGGCAAGGAGCAGGGCTTCCTGACCTATGCCGAGGTCAACGACCACCTCCCGGACGACATCGTCGATCCCGATCAGATCGAAGACATCATTGGGATGATCAACGACATGGGCATCAACGTCCACGAGACGGCCCCCGATGCCGATGAGTTATTGCTGGCTGAAGCCGCGGTGCCCACCGACGAAGACGAAGCCGAAGAGGCCGCCGCCGCCCTGGCCGCCGTCGACGCCGAGTTCGGACGCACCACCGATCCAGTCCGCATGTACATGCGCGAGATGGGCACGGTCGAGCTGCTGACCCGCGAAGGCGAGATCGAGCTGGCCAAGCGCATTGAGGACGGTCTCGACCAAGTGCTGTCCGCCCTGGCGGCCTACCCGGAGTCCACGGAGTACCTGCTGGACCTCTACCGGCAGGTGCAGAACGGAGAGGCACGCCTCAACGATCTGCTCGGCGGGTTTCGGGATCGCAGCGAGGAACAGCAGCCTCCCGGCGGCGCGGCACAGGCACAGAACCAGCCCCAGGCAGCCGGGAACGAAACGGACGACAACGATAGTGATGACGACGACGCCAACCTGAATACCGGACCCGACCCCGAGGCCACCGCGGAATACTGCGCCCAGTTGGAGAAGCTGTACCGCGGACTGGTCAAGGCATTGGACAAGGAGGGCGGTGGCAGCGAGCGGGTTGCCAAGATCCGTGGTGAGATTGAAGAGATCTTCCTGACCTTCAAGTTCACCCCGAAGGTCGTGGACACCATGGCCGAACGGCTCCGCGGCGCGGCGGCCAGGATCCGCAATTACGAACGCCAGATCATGCACCACTGCATCCGCACCGCCGGCATGCCGCGCAAGGAGTTCGTCAAGAGCTTCCCGCGCCGGGAAACCGACCCGGAGTGGCTCAACGAGTTGCTTGCCGGCGGGAGCTACGCGGCCAAGCTCGAGCCCCCCGAAGCCGA
>SKYL01000075.1 GCA_007127935.1 Halorhodospira sp.
GTCTCCACCCCCTCCGCCAGGATCGAGAGCCCCAGCCCGTGGGCGATGGCGATAATGGTGGCGACGATATTGGCGTCCTCGGCGTCGGTGACCACGTCCTGGACGAAGGTGCGGTCGATCTTCAGCCGATCCACCGGCAACCGCTTGAGGTAGCCCAGCGATGAATAGCCGGTACCGAAGTCGTCCAATGCCAAACGGATACCGAGATCCCGCAGCCCCGCCAAGTTGGAAATGAACGGCTCCGAGTAGTCGGCGATGACGCTCTCTGTCAACTCGATCTGGAGCCGCGCCGGATCGGCGCCGGTCTCATTGAGGATCCCGCGGACGTCGTCCAGGAAGTGCGGCTGCTGCAAGTGGTACGGAGAGACATTGACGGCGATGGTCAACTCCCGCAACTGCGGTTCCCCCGACCAGCGGCGGAGGGTCTCGCACGCTTGGCGCAACGCCAACCGGCCGATGGGCACTACCTGGCCGGTCTGCTCCGCCACCGGGATGAACGCCACCGGCGACAACATGGAACCGTCCTTCTGAGGACAGCGCATCAGCGCCTCGGCCCCGAAGATACGCCCATTGGCGTCCACCTGGGGTTGGAGGTGGATACGCAGCCGCTCCTCGCGCAACGCACGGCGCAGTTGGTGCTCGATCTCCACGTGCTCCAGCAGCCGCCGCTGCAACGCCGGGTCGTAGAAGCGCAGGGTGTTGCGGCCTTGGCTCTTGGCTTGATACATGGCGAAGTCGCCCTGCTTCAGCAGCTCTTCCACCGTGTCGCTCCCCTGGGGAAAGACCGTGATCCCAACGCTGACCGTAATCACCTGCTCCGCACCGTCGATGACGAAAGGCTCCCGCAACTCATTCATCAACTTGTGCGCCACCTGGCGGGCGTCGGCGGCGGCCCGTTCCGCGTCTGGCTTCAACTCCTCGAGCAGGACGACGAACTCATCGCCTCCCAGCCGGGCCACCGTGTCGTGGTTGCGCAACGGCACCGAAAGGCGGCGGCCGACCTCGATCAGCAGCCGGTCGCCCACGGTGTGGCCTCGGGTGTCGTTAAGGCTCTTGAAGTTATCGAGATCGAAGAGCATCAGCGCCGCCCGCCGCCCGGAACGTCCGGCGGTCTCGATGGCGTGCTCCAGGCGCTCCAGCAGCAGCCAGCGGTTGGGGAGCTGGGTCAGCGAGTCCCGCAGCGCCAGCCTGACGTTGTCCTCGATCTCCAACAGCCGTTGCAGCCGGTCCACCATCCGCTGGGCCGCCTCCTGCAGCGTCGCCACCTCCAGGATGCGTGAATCGGGCCGGATCTCGGTGGCGAACCGCCCCCGCCCCACGTCATCCAGCGTCCACACCGCTTGGCGCAGCGGGCGTACCACCCGCCCCAACCAGAAGTAGAGGGCGACGCCAATGACCACCAAGGCAGCCACGGCGGCGCCGTGGGTGGCCCACTGGATTCGACGCTGGGCCGACACCGAGGCGGTGATGTCCTCCACCAGGACCACGTTGCCGATCAACTCGCCGTCGCCGAACGCGTGCAACGGGATCCGCACCGCTTGGCCGTGGCGCTCGCCGTCCCGGAACCGCACCGCGGCGGGCTGATCCCCCAAGCCCTCCGGGAGCACGGGCATCCCCCGCGGATCGGTCCACCACAACGGACCGTCCGGACCCAACAGCACCGCCTCGGCACGACCCACCATCGCCAACCCATCCAGCGCCGACGTGGTCAGATCCTTCATGAGCACCACCACACCCACCAGTTCGCCCCCGCGAAACAAGGAGATGGAGAGCCCAATGAAGCTGCCTTTCCCGGGCGTATGGTGCAAGCCGTCGTGAAAGAGCCCGTCCTGGAGGGTCGCCTCGGCCAGCGGGAGCGGCTCATCGGCGCCGCGCCGGGAGTCGTAGCGGCGCCGCCCTTCCCGGTCGAAGACGATTAACCGGTCGGCCACCCCCGCCGCCTGCATTCGATTGAACAGGGGGGCGATTTGCCCGTCTACCGCATCTCCCGCCATCAGCGCGTCGACGAGGGCGTGGTGACGGGTCACGGCGGTGATCTCCGAGCGCATCCGTTGCCGCTCGGCGGCCAACGTCTTGCGCCACAACGCCACGCCGCTCTCCACCGCCATCCGGTCGAACCGCTGCTCCACATGGGCGGCGACCAAGTGAGAGCCGACCGCAAAAGTAGCCGCCAAGATCAGTAGCGCCAGGATGGCGATCAGCGCCAGAACGGTCTGCAACCGAAACCGCCTTCGCCACTCCACGCCGCTCACTCCACCGGATAACCGGCATCGAGCCAGCCGGGAAAGCCGACCCGAAAATAGCGGACGCCGGTGAACCCCCACCCCACCGCCCGCTCGGCGGCCACCGCGGTGCGCCAGCACGAGAGTGCGTTGCAATAGAGGACCACCGGCACATCACGGCCACCGGCCACCTCCAACAGCGCCGCCTCGGTGAAGTGGTTCCGGGGGTCGGTGGGATCTTCCATGATGGTCAGGTTCACCGCCCCCGGAATCCTCCCCGCCTCGTAGTCGGCGGGGATGCGGACATCAACGAACGGCACCCCCCGGCGAAAGGCGGTCCACGCCTCGGCGGGTCCAATATGGACGGTACCGGGAATATGCTCTGGAGATTGGTACCCCGCGATACCCGCCGTACCGAAGACGGCAGACAGGAGGCCGATCACGACCGGAACCCAGGCCCCGGCGAAACGGCGGGCCGGCACGCCGAGCCCCTCCGGCGCCCAGCCGGTCAATAGCCGTGGGCGTCGCTGTGCAACACCGGCAATTCCTCTTCGCTGACCACCGCCCATAACATCCGCGCCATCATCTCCGGAGCGATAATGGTATGGCGGTTGCCGGTCTGCTGCATCAGTTCCCGCAACGACCTGCGAACCCCGGGATCGCCGGTCAGATCGAAGATCACGTCGACCTTGGGTCCCATGGCTACAATCTCGTCCAACGTCTTGATGGGGACACCCATCTCCCGGGCGTGTCTCCTCCCACTGGTCTCCGCGGGCTCGGCGGCACAGACCACCCGCACGCCCCGCTCCTTCAGCCGCAGGGCTTGGCGTAAAAACCGCCCACCGATCTCCCCCAATCCCACCAATGCAATATCTGCAACGCTGACTTCCTGGCCCATCGCACAACCTCCCTATGGATACCCACCGAATCGAATGGCGGCAAAATACCACGCACTCGGAGTGTGCTCATTCTCCACTCCGGGGCGCCATATCCAAAGAGGGATACGCGGCGGCGATCCGTCTACACACAAAGGGGAAGACCGCGCAACGAGACCGGCCCCAGTTTGACACCCCGCCGCCGGTATGTTTAATGGAAAATAAAAAAGAACGCCTCGCATCGGACTGTCCCCATGAGCACAATCAGTCACCGGAAGAACAGCGCCGCCCAGTACCGGGTCCGAGGCAGCGACCTTGCCGTGGGCAAGCCCGCGCCGTACTCGATTTTCGACACCTATGACCGGCTGATGCTGCGCTCCGGCTCCATCGTCAAGAGCGACCAGCAGCGCAAGACCCTGATCCAGACAGGCCGAGTACGCCCCGAGTCCACCGGCGAGGCGGTCCCGGTCCCCACCGCCGCGCCGAGCGGTAGGTTCGGCGCCGGCGATGATGATGCCGGCGACTTCGACCCGTTCCAGGAGTTCCACCGCTGCGCCACCCTCTTGAAGCAGGCCTTCACTCACCTCACCAAGGGACCGGACGGCCTCGACAAGCGGATGGATGTCATCATCGCCCGGCTCGGCAACCTCATCGACACCGACCCGGACGCCGCTCTGGGTGCGGCCCATATCGACCGGGATTTCCCCAGCCGCATCGTCCATCCGATCCGCCAGGCCATCCTTTGCGACGTGGTGGCCCGGGCGGCATCCCTCTCTCCGACCAGCCGTTGTGGACTGGTGGGGGCCGCGCTCACCGCCAATATCGGGATGCTCGACCTGCAGGCGGTCCTGGACCACCAGGCCGGCCCGCTCAGCGAAGACCAGCGCGAAGGGATCCGGGAGCACCCGGAACGGTCGGCCGACCTGCTGCTTCGGGGGGGGATCTCCGACGAACTCTGGCTTCGGGCCGTCCGGCAACACCACGAACGATTCGACGGCTCCGGCTACCCGGCGGGGCTGGAGGGCGACGCCATCGGCGACGAGGCGGCGATCCTGATGCTGGCCGACACCTACATGGCGATGGTCACGCCACGCGCCCACAAGGAGGCACGCGCCATCCGCGATGCGCTGCGGGAACTCCTCGCCAACGCCGGGCGCAAGTATCATGAACAACTTACCGGGCGATTCATCAAGGAGATCGGGGTCTTTCCCCCCGGAACCTACGTCGGACTGAGCAATAAGGAGGTCGGTGTCGTCGTCCAGCGCGGCAGCGACGGCACCAAGCCCCTGGTCTACATCTTCATCGGCCCCGACGGCCTGCCACGGAAAGGCGCGGGGCATCTCAACCTCTCCGAGGGAGACGTGGAGATCGCCCGGGTCTTCCGCAAGGAAGAGATTGCGATTCCCTTCAAGCCGGCGCCGGCCTGGGGTTACTAGCCCGCGGCGCCGTCATCACTCGACCTTGATCACCCCGACCATGCCCCGCTGCTCGTGGGGCTCGCAGACGTACGGGTAGACACCGGGTTCGTCGAAGGTCTTCTCGTAATACTCTTCCGGAAAGAAGTAAGGGACCGGATCCTCGCCCGCTTCACGGAACCAGACGTTGTGGAACTGACGCCGCTCGTGGTTCTCCCAGCGAACGGTGTCGCCGGCCCGAATCGTGATCTCCTCGGGGTCAAACCGCATATCCTTGGTGATCACCACGTGGGTCTCTCCGGCCCACGCCGAAACCGTCCACAAGGCGAGAATCACCGCCCCGCAAAGCCCGGCCATGCGCTTACCCATGAGCAATTCCTCCATTCTCGACGGACAGTTACCGGAAATCTTAGAAGCTTTAGACATTCCAGACCACACGTTTGCAC
>SKYL01000342.1 GCA_007127935.1 Halorhodospira sp.
GCCGCCCGCCACCGCCGGGCGGGCGGCGCCGGTGGTGGCGGGGGTGTCGGCTGGGAACTCGTTCAGCCGTGCCCAGGCCAGCCACGCAAAGCCGATGGCTTCAACGAAATCCGGCGCGACCTGAACGGCGGCGGTGGACTCCATCGGTATATCCGGGAGGCGCCGCCGTAGCCGCTCCAGCAAGTCTTCATTGAAAACCCCGCCGCCGCAGATCAGAAGACGGTCTACGCCGTTTCCGGTTTGGCGTATCAGGGCGTCGGCCACGGTGGCTGCGGTCAGCTCGGCCAGCGTGGCCTGGACGTCTTCCGGGCGGATCTTGTTCGGTAGATGGGGCTTCAGCCATGTGAGGTTGAAGTGCTCCGGTCCGGTGCTTTTGGGCGGGGGGGCAGCAAAGTAAGGATCGGCTTGCAGCGCCTGGAGAAGTCCGCAATGTACGGTGCCGGTGGCGGCCCAGCGGCCGCCCGCGTCATACAGCGCCCCGAGATGGCGGCGAGTCCACGCATCCAGCAGTGTGTTGGCCGGCCCGGTGTCGAATCCGAACGCGGGCGATCCGGGTGGGAGGAACGAGAGGTTGGCGATGCCGCCCAGATTCAGGACGGCCCGGAACTCGTCTTCGGAGGCCAGGCAGTGGCGGTGGAAGATCGGTGCCAAGGGGGCACCCTGCCCCCCTTCGGCCAGATCCCGGCGGCGGAAGTCCGCCACTGTGGTGACGCCGGTGACGGCGGCGATGATGTTGGGGTCGCCTAACTGCACGGTGGCCGGCGGGGCGCGATCCGGTGCGTGCCACACCGTTTGCCCGTGAGAGCCGATGGCGGCGATCCGCTCGCTGGTGGGATTCGGAAGGGCGTTGGCGGCGGCGGCGAAGGCGTGGCCAAGGGCGTGATCCAGGGCGCAGATTTCGCGCAGAGGCGTCTCCTCGGTGACCGCTCGTATGCGCTCCACCAATTCACCATCCAAGGGGAAAGACCGCGAGGCGATGCTCTCCAGCATCCGGCCCCCATCACCGATGCGGACCAGGGCCGCGTCCACGGCATCGACGCTGGTGCCGGACATTAAACCGATAAAAAGCCCCTTCAATGGGTTATCGGTTGTCGTCGTAGAGAGCAAGTTGGGTCGGCGCCGCGTCGTCGTGGAGCGCGCTGAGCAGTGGGGCAGCGTGCTGGCGAAATGCCTCCATGTGCTCTCCGGGCAGAGGGCTGGCTTGGGGGAGGTCGACCTTCAGCGGGTCCTGGTGGCGGCCGTTGACAATGAACTCGTAATGCAAGTGCGGGCCGGTGGCCATCCCGGAGCGGCCCACATAGCCGATGATCTGGCCGCGCCGCACGTAATCTCCTTGCTCCATCCCTGGCGCGTAGTCCGACATGTGGGCGTAGAGGGTGCGGTAGCGTGAGCCGTGCTGAATCTCCACCACCCGGCCGTAGCCACCTCGCCACGCCCGGCGGACGATGCGTCCGTCTCCGGCGGCCCTTATGGGCGTTCCGGTGGGTGCGGCATAGTCGACCCCGAGATGGGGGCGGCGCACGCCTAGCACGGGGTGAAGCCGGTTGCGGTCGAATCGGGATGAGATCCGGCTGTAACTCACCGGATGCCGCTTGAACTCCCGGCGCAGGCTGTTTCCGTCCGGCGTGTAGTAGTCGGTACGCCCGTCGCTGTCACTGAAGCGGATGGCGGCGATGCCTCGATCCCTGGTTTCGAGGGAGGCGGCGAGAATATTTCCGGTGATGGGGGTATCTTCGCCATTGTCGATCACTTCATAGAGGACGTGAAACCGGTTCCCGGGTCGGAGGTCGCGGGCCAGATCCACTTCCCAGCCGAAGATGTTGGTCAGCTCCATGATCAACCGGTCACTGAGGCCGGCGCTACGTGCCGCCGCGTACAGTGAATGCCGGATCTCGCCCTCGGCGCGAACCAGCCGGCGCTCCATATGGCGATCGGTAACTTCGGCCTGGAAGGCGGAATCGTCCGGAAGGCGTTGAATACGGAGCTTACGATCACGGGCGAACGGGAAGTCGAGGCCGACCAAGCGCCCTTCGTCATCCCGGAGCAGGGTCAGACGTTGCCCGGGATGAAGTCGCGTGAGACGTTGCGCCTCGTCTCCAGACGCCATGAGGCGGTTGACGATCTGATGGTCGTATCCGGCTCGGCGCAGAATGCGTGCCAAGCTGTCTCCGGCTTCCACACGAATATCTTCTCGGGAAATGGAGGGCGTGCGGGTGGCTTCCGGATCGTAGGCTTCGACGCCCGGTGCGATATCGGCCTCCCAGGTGGACGGAGGCGGCTCTGGGAAGAAGAGCCGAAGGTGGCCTTGCTCTTTAAGGGTGTCCAGGTCGTCCAACTGTGGCATGGAGTCCATGGAGTCCGGTAGTTGGAAGTGGTCCGGCGCTACAGAGGCCATGGCCAACGGGGGGCCGGCGGGCGTGCCTACAGGGGTGTCCAGGAAACCCCAGTGAATGGCCGGCGGAATGGGATCGTGGGCCGGTTCACTGCCAAGAAAATCCCAATAGGCGGCCGGTGAAAAGGCGGAAGCATTTGACGGACCGTCAAGTTGCGCCGCACCGGGGTCCGCCATGGCCAAGCCATCACCCATGTGTCCGGGGTCCGCCAGGGCAAGGTCCATAAAGGGAGAGGTGCGTTCCGAGCTCAGAAGAGTGTGTAAGGAGACACCGTGCTCGATTAGGGTGGCCCGGGTCAGTGTGACTCGTTGTTCCGAGGAAAGCTCGGTGTGGGGAGGGTGCAGCGTGGCGACGACGGCCGCTACCGCGGTCGATGCACAACCGGCCGCCACCAGGGCGATCCCACGTGGGTGCCGTGCCGTGGCTAGAAGAATCCGGATCGGCACCCGCAGTGCCAGGGGACCGTGGTGTCCGGCATGATCCCGCCTTAGGGGGTGCCGGGGTGCCCGGTGGTACGGGGTCAGCGCATGCCGCAGGCGGTAAATCCTGGCCCGCAACCTGGCCCGGGCCGGTTCGGCGATCAGCTTGAGGCTCCGGTGTCCACGGTGCAGCCAACGCAAAACGGTACCCACGCGCGGTCTTCCGGGGCCGGCCCGGTATAGCTTCAAGTCGAGGTCGGTCAGTCGGATATTCAGCACGGGCACGTAATTATTCTTATGACCCGGAGAAGATAGCCGTCTTCCGAGGGGTGGGTCAACGCTTTAAAGCATGTGGAAAGGCCTTATTGTTAGCGGGGAATGAGTTGGTACGCGTCGTCCGCTACAATACTGCGCTTCGTCAATTGGTTGGATGGCCGCGAAGAAGATGACCTCCATAGAAGAAGCAATCGTGACAATCTGCCGCGGCGTGGACGAGGTCCTCCCGGAAAATACGCTTCGCGAGAAGTTGAGCGCCGGTCGTCCGTTGCGCGTGAAGGCAGGGTTTGATCCGACAGCGCCCGATTTACATCTCGGGCATACGGTGCTTATTAATAAGCTGCGTCAATTTCAAGACCTGGGTCACGAGATCTATTTTTTGATCGGGGATTTCACCGCCATGATCGGCGATCCCAGCGGAAAAAGCGTAACGCGACCGTCGCTGACCCGGGAGGAAGTGCTGGCCAACGCTAGGACCTACGAGGAGCAGATCTACTGCATCCTCGACCCGGAGAAGACTCGGCTGGTCTTTAACTCGCAGTGGATGGGGCCGATGGGCGCCGCGGACATGGTGCAGTTGGCGTCGCGTTACACCGTCGCGCGGATGTTGGAGCGAGAGGACTTTCATCAGCGCTACCAGGCGGGGTCCGCCATCGCTATCCATGAGTTTCTCTACCCGTTGATTCAAGGCTACGACTCGGTCGCCCTGAGGGCCGATATCGAGTTGGGGGGCACCGACCAGCGGTTCAATCTGCTGGTGGGCAGGGAGCTGCAGAAGCAGTTCGGGCTGCCTCAACAGACTGTGATCACGATGCCGTTGCTTGAGGGGCTCGACGGTGTTCGTAAGATGTCTAAATCCCTGGGGAATTACGTGGGTATCCAGGAGCCGCCCGATGATGTCTTCGGTAGGTTGATGTCAATCTCGGACGACTTGATGTGGCGTTACTATGAGTTGTTGAGCCTGCGTTCGGTGGACGAGGTGGGGCGGCTCCGCCGGGAAGTGGATGCCGGGGAGCGCCATCCACGGGACGTAAAGGAGCAGCTCGCCGTGGAGATCGTCGGTCGTTTCCATGGGGAGGCGGTGGCGCGAAGGGCCGCCGAGCGGTTCGCGGCGCAGTTTCGCAGGAAAGAGTTGCCTGAAGAGATCCCGGAGCGGGAGATGACGCTTCCTTCGGGGGCCGGTGCCGCCGGAATCGCGTCCGTCCTGAAGTGTGTTGGCCTGGTGGCTTCCACCTCCGAGGGGATGCGGCTGATTCGGCAAGGGGGGGTGCGTGTCGATGGGGAGCGCATCGAAGACCCGGGTCTGGAACTTTCGGGCGGGCGTAACTATCTGCTGCAAGTAGGGAAGCGTCGCTACGCCCGGGTCCGGTTGATCGAAACCCCTTGACGCCCGAGAAAACCCCGTTACAATGCCGCCCTCCGTCGGACAGGACGCATCAGCAACCGGCCTGGCGGGGAGCAACAATAGTTGACTGCCGCAGTGCAGCGCCTATAATGCTCCGACTCAGCCAACACGTTTGGCAGCCCGGCAAAGCCGGGGTTGACAGCGGCGACGCGTAGTGTAGTATTCGCCGCCCGCGCACAGCACAACAGCTTGAGCGCGCTCTTTAAAAATTAGGATCGGATGGTTTGTGTGGGTGCTTGCGTCGAGTCTGGTCGACACCAAGACTTCGACACAAGAACCTCGAGATTCCGAGGTGCTTTGTGGCGAGCAGGACCAACCGCTTCGGCGGTATCAAGCTTTGAACCAAAGAGTTTGATCCTGGCTCAGATTGAACGCTGGCGGCATGCCTAACACATGCAAGTCGAGCGGCAGCGCGGGGAGCTTGCTCCCTGGCGGCGAGCGGCGGACGGGTGAGTAAC
>SKYL01000264.1 GCA_007127935.1 Halorhodospira sp.
ACGCCATCAAGAACGACGAGGTATCGTTGATCGTGAACACCACCGAGGGGCGGCAGGCCATTGCCGACTCCTACTCCATCCGTCGGGAAGCCCTGCAACACAAGGTCTGCTATACCACGACCATCGCCGGGGCCAAGGCCACGTGCCTGGCCCTGGACCACCTGGAGGCTTGGGATGTGCGTCCGTTGCACGCACTCCACAGGGAGGCCAGCAATGAGTAAGATCCCGTTGACCCTCCGCGGTGCGGAGCTGTTGCGCGAGGAACTTCACCGTCTGAAGAGCCAGGAGCGGCCGCGGATCATCCAGGCCATCGCCGAGGCGCGCGAACACGGCGACCTCAAGGAGAATGCCGAGTACCACGCGGCCCGGGAGCAGCAGGGTTTCGTGGAGGGGCGCATCCAGGAGATCGAGGGCAAGCTGGGCAATGCCCAGATCATCGACCCGGCGACGGTGCAGGCGAACGGCCGTGTCATCTTCGGGGCGACGGTGGTGCTGATCGACGCCGATACCGAGCAAGAGGTGACCTACCAGATCGTCGGCGAGGACGAGGCCGACATCAAGGAGCACCGGATCTCCGTCAACTCCCCCATCGCCCGCGCGCTGATCGGCAAGGAGGAGGGAGACGAGGCGGTGGTGCAGGCCCCCGGCGGCGAGCGGTACTACGAGATCGTCCAGGTGAGGTATGAGTAGCGCCGCATGATGATCCACGCGGCGGAACGGGTGCTGCTGACCCTCTGGGTGGGGTCCCTGTGGGGGGTGGGCTACGTGGCGGCGCCGCTGCTCTTTACCCACCTCGACGATCCGGCCGCCGCGGGACACGCCGCCGGGGCGATGTTCCACACCGTGGCGTGGATCGGGATCGTCTGCGGCACTGTGCTGGCCGTGGCACAGTGGCGCCACAAGATCCGTCCGGTGGCCGCCCACTGGCGGCTGTGGTTGGTGGTGGCCATGGTGCTCCTGACCTTCCTGGGGGAGTTTGTGATCCGCCCGCCGATGGCCGAATTCGTTCCCCCCCTGGACGGCACCGATCCGGCCGCCGACGCGGCCTTCTACGGTATGTACCGTTTTGCCGAGAGCCTCTATTTCTTGAATAGTGTGATCGCCCTGGTCCTGGTGGCGGGCGGTATGCAGCCGCGGGACGCGTAGGAGGTGGCCGGTGGCGGTTGGCGATGAACGCGACCCATTGGCGCGCCGCGGTGTGGTGCGGGCCAGTGGTGGGCCGCTGCGGGACGTGAAGGTGGAACTGGCCGTGGTGGTCGTCCTCCTGGTCACCATCTTTCTCTTTACCGTGGGGTGGGATGGGCCGCCGTGGCTGGAAGTGTTGTTGCTCTTCGCCGCGTCGGCGGCCGGTGCCGGTTGGGTCGCTTGGCGCGCCCGCCGGGTGGCGGCGCGGGTCCTGGCCCAGCGGGGGAACGATGGCGGCTAAACGGCGCCGTTGCGGCTCGTTGGCCCGCCGGGCCAAGCACGAGAAGGACCCGTACGTGCAGCGCGCCCGGGCCGAGGGGTGGCGCTCCCGGGCCGCGTTGAAGCTGGAGGCGGTGGATCGAAGACACCGTCTGCTGCGCTCCGGCATGACGGTGGTCGACCTGGGGGCCGCCCCCGGCGGCTGGTCCCAATATGCGGCACGCCGTGGGCTCCGGGTGTTGGCGGTGGACCGCCTGGAGATGGAGCCGTTGGACGGCGTCCGTGTTCTCCAGTGCGACTTCTCCACCGATGAGGGGCTACGCTGGGTGGAAGAGGCCCTGGAGGTAGGCGCGGTGGATGTGGTCCTCTCCGATATGGCACCCAATCTGACCGGCCACCCGTCGGTGGATATGCCGGCGGCGATGGGGTTGGCGGAACTTGCGGCCGACTTTGCCGGTCAAGTATTGCAAGAGAATGGAATCTTTCTAGTGAAGGTCTTTCAGGGCGAGGGGTTCGACGCCTTCCGCCGCCGGCTCGCCGCCTCTTTTTCCCGTGTCACGGTGGAGAAGCCCGGCGCGTCGCGGCCGGGGAGCCGGGAGGTCTATCTCCTGGCGAGGGGGCGGTCGGTATAGTAAGGTGCCGGTTGGGCGCCGTTTCGGCTAGCGCGAGGTAGATACCATGAGTGACATGGCGAAGAATCTGATCCTCTGGGTCATCATCGCCGTGGTTTTGATGTCGGTCTTCAGCAACTTCCAGGATCGGGCGGTGACACCGACCCGGGAGGTGCCGTACTCCGAGTTCCTGCACCAGGTGGAGCGGGGGGACGTGCGAGAGGTCCTGATCCAGGGCGATTCCATCACCTACCACCACGTGGACGGCCGGGAGTACGAGACCTTCAACCCCGAGACGGACAACCGCGCGCTGATCGGCACCTTGCTCGACTACGGCGTCACCATCGACGCCCGTGAGCCCGAGGGGACCGGGATGCTGCTGCAGATCCTCGTCTCGTGGACGCCGTTCCTGCTGCTCATCGCGGTCTGGATCTACTTCATGCGCCAGATGCAGGGCGGCGGCGGTGGACGCGGGGCGATGTCCTTCGGCAAGAGCAAGGCCAAGCTCATGACCGAGGAGCAGAGCAAGATCCGCTTCACCGATGTGGCCGGGTGTGACGAGGCCAAGGAAGAGGTCAGTGAACTGGTGGATTTTCTGCGGGACCCGTCCAAGTTCCAGCGCCTGGGCGGAACGATCCCGCGCGGCGTCCTCATGGTGGGTCCGCCGGGCACCGGCAAGACCTTGCTGGCCAAGGCCATTGCGGGTGAGGCGCGGGTGCCGTTCTTCTCCATCTCCGGTTCCGACTTCGTGGAGATGTTCGTCGGCGTGGGCGCCTCCCGCGTGCGGGACATGTTCCAGCAGGCGAAGAAGCAGGCGCCGTGCATCATCTTCATCGACGAGTTGGACGCGGTGGGCCGCCAGCGTGGCGCCGGCCTCGGCGGCGGCCACGATGAGCGGGAGCAGACGCTGAACCAGATGTTGGTGGAGATGGACGGCTTCGAGGGCAACGAAGGGATTATCGTCATCGCCGCCACCAACCGGCCCGACGTCCTCGATCCGGCGCTGCTGCGGCCGGGCCGCTTCGACCGCCAGGTGGTGGTGCCGCTGCCCGACGTGCGGGGGCGGGAGCAGATCCTCAAGGTCCACATGAAGAAGCTGCCCCTGGCCGAGGACGTCAAGCCGGCGATCATCGCCCGCGGCACGCCGGGCTTCTCCGGCGCCGACTTGGCCAACCTCTGCAACGAGGCGGCCCTCTTCGCCGCCCGTGGCAACAAGGAGGTGGTGGATCAGGACGATTTCGAGCGGGCCAAGGATAAGATCATGATGGGCGCCGAGCGCAAGTCCATGGTCATGAAGGAGGAGGAGAAGAAGCTCACCGCCTACCATGAGGCCGGACACGCCATCGTCGGGTTGAAGTCGCCGGAGCACGATCCGGTGCATAAGGTGACGATCATTCCCCGCGGGCGCGCATTGGGGCTGACCATGTTTCTCCCCGAGGAGGACCGGTACAGCTACACCAAACAGCGCCTGGACAGCATGATCGCCAGCCTCTTCGGCGGTCGGATCGCCGAGGAGTTGGTTTTTGGTTCCGACCGGGTCACCACCGGCGCCCAGAACGACATCCAGCGCGCCACCGAGATCGCCCGCAACATGGTGACCAAGTGGGGTCTCTCCTCCCGTCTCGGTCCGCTCTCCTACGGCGACGAGCAGGGCGAGGTCTTCCTCGGTCACTCGGTGACGCAGCACAAGGACGTCTCCGACGAGACCCAGCACGCCATCGACGAAGAGCTGCGGGCCATCATCGACACCAACTACAGCGCGGCGGAGCGGATCCTGCGGGAGAACCTCGATACGCTCCATACGATGGCCGAGGCGTTGATGAAGTACGAGACCATCGACCGCGAGCAGATCGACGACATCATGGCCGGGCGGGAGCCACGGCCGCCCAAGGATTGGGAAGACCGCGATCAAGAGGCCGCCGGCGACGCCGCCGAGGACGCCGATGCCGGCGCTCCCAAGGGATCGGCGGACGGCCCGGAAGGCGAGGACGGCCGCATTGGCGGCCCTGTCGGCGAACATTGAGGCCGGGCGTGCCCGTGGCCGGGCTCGACTGCGGCGGCCGGTGGTTGGATCTCTCGGCGCCCCGTGTCGTCGGGGTGCTGAATGTAACCCCCGACTCCTTCTCCGACGGCGGGTCCGTCGCCGGCATTGACGATGCCGTGGCGCGGGCGCGTCTCATGGTCGAAGAAGGCGCGGCGATGATCGACGTGGGCGGCGAGTCCAGCCGCCCCGGCGCCGCTCCCGTGGATGAGGACGAGGAACTCCGCCGCGTGTTGCCGGCGGTGGAGGCGCTGGCGGCGTCGGTGCCGGTGCCGCTCTCCGTGGATACCTGCAAGCCCGGGGTGATGCGGGCCGCGGTGGCGGCCGGCGCCGGGATGATTAACGACATCCACGCCCTCGCCGCTCCGGGGGCGCTCGAGGCCGCCGCCGAGGCGAAGGTGCCGGTCTGTTTGATGCACATGCAGGGAGAACCCCGGACGATGCAACAGGCCCCCCGCTACACCGACGTGGTGAGCGAGGTGCGGGTCTTCCTGGAAGGGCGCCTGGAGGCCGCCGTCCGGGCGGGGATCCCCCGTGACCGTCTCGTGCTCGACCCCGGGTTCGGCTTCGGTAAGACCTTGCGTAATAATTACGAGCTATTGGGGCGTCTCGACGCCGTCACCGCCTTGGGGGTGCCGGTGCTGGTGGGGATGTCGCGCAAGTCGATGCTCGGCAACCTGCTGGACCGGCCGGTGAACCGGCGCCTATACGGTGGTGTGGCGGCGGCCGCGCTGGCGGTCTTCCACGGGGCTCGGTTGGTGCGGACCCACGATGTGGCGGCCACCGTTGATGCGGTGCGGGTGGCGTGGGCGGCCCGGCGGCCGGATTGGATTGAATAGTTGGCTTCGATGGGCTGTGCGGATTTGGGCTGATCGGGAGGGGGTGGGGGTCCG
>SKYL01000169.1 GCA_007127935.1 Halorhodospira sp.
GCCATCGACGGCGTCGCTGCCCCGCTCCCGGCATCGGGGTGGTAGCCGTGGATCCCCGGCCGCTCACCGTCGCCGCCGTGCAGCACGCCTGCGGGGAGGACCCCGCCGCCAATCTCGCCCGCAGTTGCGCCGGAATCGACGAGGCCGCCGCGCGCGGGGCCAAGCTGATCGTGCTGCCTGAACTCCACCGGGGCCCCTACCCGTGCCAGGAGGCGCACCCCCGGCACTTCGACGGGGCGGAACCGATTCCCGGACCTACCACCGAGGCCCTGGCCGAGCGTGCCCGCCGCCACCAGGCGGTGGTGGTCGGCTCCGTCTTCGAACGCCGGGCGCCGGGGCTCTACCACAATACGGCGGTGGTGCTGGACGCCGACGGCACGTTGGCCGGCATCTACCGCAAGATGCACATCCCCGACGATCCCGGCTACTACGAGAAGTTCTACTTCACGCCCGGAGATCTCGGCTTTCGACCGGTGGAGACCGCCGTGGGCCGGCTCGGCGTGTTGGTATGCTGGGACCAGTGGTTTCCCGAGGCGGCACGGCTGATGGCCCTGGCCAGCGCCGAGATCCTGCTCTACCCCACCGCCATCGGTTACGACCCACGAGACTCGGCCGAGGAACAGGCGCGGCAGTTGGACGCCTGGGTGACTGTCCAGCGGGGTCACGCCATCGCCAACGGTCTGCCACTGGCGGCGTGCAACCGCACCGGCCTGGAGCGGCTGCCCGGGGATGAACACGGTATCCGCTTCTGGGGCACAAGCTTCATCTGCGGCCCCCAGGGCGAGATCGTGGCCCGGGCCGGCGACGAACCAGAGGTGGTGACCGCCACCATCGATTTGGGGCAAACCGAGACCGTGCGCCGGATCTGGCCCTTCCTCCGCGACCGGCGGATCGACGCCTATCCGGGGCTCCTGCGCCGCTTCCTGGACGAGGACGGCGGCTCCTGATCCCCACCACCATCCCAAGAGGTCTTCCCGTGTCCGAAACACCGCAGAATCCGCCCCCGCCCCGGCGCCCCGGGATCATCGCCCCGTACACGGTCTATATCCTCTACATTCTGTCGCCTTTTGTCGTGCTGACCGCCATTGTCGGCGTGATCATCGCCTACACGGGACGACGTTCCGCGCCCGCCTGGTTGAGCACCCACTATCGCTTTCAGATCGGCACGTTTTGGATCGGTCTCCTGCTGTTCGCGGTGATGCTTCTGGCCCTGCCCTTCCGAGGGGTCGGATCGTTGGTCGCCCTCGCCTTCATTGCGTGGCTACTCATCCGCTGTGGTTACGGCCTGCGGCGGCTGGGGCGGCGCGAGCCGATCCCGGTGCCCGATACGTGGGGGTTCGGCTGGCAACGCAACCGGTAATCACGGCCCGATGACACGCAACGAAACACAACTGCTGTGGCCCGATCTGCCGCTACCCAAAAAGGCGGGAGACCGGCGGGATTGGCGCAACCTGGCCGGTGCCGCCGAGGCCCTGGCGGTGGCGGAGGCCGCCCTGCGGGCCGACGGACCGGTGGTGGCGGTGGCCGGCACGCCCCAGGAGGCAGCGGCCCTCACCGAAGAGGTGCGCTTCTTCCTCGGCGAGGCGGTGCCGGCCTTGGCCTTTCCGGATTGGGAGACCCTGCCCTACGATGTCTTCTCCCCGCACCAGGACATCGTCTCGGAGCGCCTGGGCACGCTCTACCGGCTCCCTGGCCTGAGCCAGGGGGTGTTGGTGGTGCCCGCCGCGACGCTGATGCAGCGGTTGGCGCCCAAGGGGTGGCTGGAGTCCCGCTGCCTATTGGTACGCCCCGGCGATCCACTGCCGTTGGCGGAGATGCGCCGGCGCCTCGACGCGGGAGGGTACCGCTGCGTCTCCGAGGCCGCCGAGCCGGGGGAGTTCGCCGTCCGCGGCTCCATCCTCGATCTCTACCCGATGGGCAGCGACGCCCCGTACCGGATCGACCTGTTCGACGACGAGGTGGAGTCGATTCGCCGCTACGACCCGGAGACCCAGCGCAGCACCGGGAAGGTGGACGCCATCCACCTCCTGCCCGGCCGGGAGCACCCCACCGGCGAGGAAGGGATCGGCCGCTTCCGCCAAGCCTTCCGCGCCCGCTTCGAGGGGGACCCCAACCGTTCTCTGATCTACCGGGATGTCAGCGAGGGCCGCCTCCCTGGCGGCATCGAGTACTACCTGCCCCTCTTCTTCGAAGAGACGGCGACGCTGTTCGATTACCTCCCCGAGGCCGTGTTGATGGTGCGTCTCGCCGGTACCGACACCGCCACGGAGACCTTCTGGACCCAAGTCGGGCAGCGTTACGAACAGCGTGGCGGCGACCGCGACCGCCCCGCTCTGCCCCCGGCGCAACTCTTCCTGGAACCCGACGCCCTCCGGGCGGAGTTGAACGCCCGCAGGCAATTGGTGCTCCACCGGGATGACGACGACAAGCGCGGCGTCCGTGTCGACTCGTCGCCGCTGCCCGACCTGACGGCCCGCCCCCAGGCGGCCGATCCGCTGGCGGCGCTGCACGGCTTCCTGGAGCGGTTCGACGGCCGGGTCCTGTTCACCGCCGAGAGCGCCGGACGCCGCCAGGGGTTGCAGGAGCGCCTGCAACGGGCCGGAATATCCACCGCGCCGGTGGACGACTGGGCCGGCTTCCTGCGGGCGGAGGCGCGGACGGCGCTGACCCTGGCCCCCTTGCAGCAAGGGACGGTGGCCGAAGGAGAGACCGCCTGCGCCGTGATCCCCGAGTTCGCCCTCTACGGCGAGCGGGCGCGTCAGCAACGCCGCCGGGCCGCCACCGGGGCCGCCACTGACCCGGCGGCCATCATCCGCGACCTCTCCGACCTGCGCCCAGGCGCCCCGGTGGTCCACGAAGACCACGGCGTGGGCCGATACGTCGGCCTCCAGAGCCTGGAGGCCGGCGGTTTGACCACCGAATTCCTGACCCTGGAGTACGCCGGCGGCGACCGCCTCTACGTTCCCGTGGCGGCGCTGAACCGCGTCTCCCGCTATACCGGGGCGGAGGGCGACGAGGCGCCGCTCCACCGGTTGGGGGGGGATCAGTGGGAGAAGGCGCGGCGGCGGGCGGCCAAGCGCGCCCGCGACGTGGCGGCGGAACTCCTCGACCTCTATGCTCGGCGTGCCGCCCGGGAGGGTGTCGCGTGTACCCTCGACGACGCGGGTTACCGGGCCTTCGCAGAGGCGTTCCCGTTCGAGGAGACCCCCGATCAGCAGGCGGCCATCGCGGCCGTACTCGACGATCTCCAGGCCGGCCGGGCCATGGACCGGGTGGTCTGCGGCGACGTCGGCTTCGGCAAGACCGAGGTGGCCATGCGCGCCGCCTTCGCCGGGGTCCAGGCGGGCCGCCAAGTGGCGGTGTTGGTGCCCACCACCCTCCTCGCCCAACAGCACCACCAGAACTTCTCCGACCGCTTCGCCGACTGGCCGGTGACCATCGAGGAGCTGTCCCGTTTCCGTAACAAAAAAGACCAGGAGGCGATCCTCGCCAAATTGGCCACCGGTGAGGTGGACATCGTCATCGGCACCCACAAGCTGCTGGGGAAGGAGGTCCGGTTCTGTAACCTGGGCTTGGTGATCATCGACGAGGAGCACCGCTTCGGGGTGCAGCAGAAGGAGCGGCTGAAACAGCTGCGCGCCGAGGTGGACGTCCTGACGCTGACCGCCACCCCGATCCCGCGCACGCTGAACATGTCTTTGGCCGGGGTCCGCGACCTCTCCATCATCGCCACGCCGCCGGAGCGGCGGTTGGCGGTGAAGACCTTCGTCAACCAGTGGGACGACGGTCTGGTGCGGGAAGCGTGCCAGCGGGAGTTGAAACGAGGCGGCCAGGTCTACTTCCTTTACAACGAGGTGCGGACCATCGAGCGCATGGCGCGCCAACTGGAAGAGCTGCTGCCGGAAGCGCGCATCGGCGTCGCCCACGGCCAGATGCGGGAGCGGGAGTTGGAGCGGGTGATGCTCGACTTCTACCACCGGCGCTTCGATATCCTGGTCTGCACCACCATCATCGAGTCGGGCATCGACGTCCCCACCGCCAACACCATCATCATCCACCGCGCCGACCGCCTCGGGCTGGCGCAGTTGCACCAACTGCGCGGCCGTGTCGGCCGCTCCCACCACCGCGCCTACGCGTACCTCATCGCGCCCCCGGCGTCAGCGATGACCCCCGACGCGGTCAAACGGCTGGAGGCGATCTCGCAGTTGGAGGACCTGGGGGTCGGCTTCGCCCTCGCCTCCCACGACCTGGAGATCCGCGGCGCCGGAGAGCTGTTGGGGGCGGAACAGAGCGGACAGATTCAGGAGATCGGTTTCACGCTGTACAGCCAACTGCTGGAGCGCGCCGTCCGTGACCTCAAGGCGGGGCGGGAGCCGGTCCCCGAGTCGGTCCTGGAACAGGAGGGCACCGAGGTCGACCTGCGGGTGCCGAGCCTGCTGCCGGCCGACTACCTGCCCGACGTCCACACCCGGCTGGTACAGTACAAGCGGATCAGCGCCGCCCGCGGCGATGAACCCCTGGACGCGCTCCAAGTGGAGATGATCGACCGCTTCGGTCTGCTGCCGGAAGCGGCCCGCAATCTCTTCCGCATCGCCTCGCTGAAGCTGCGGGCCGAGGCCCTGGGCATCACCAAGGTGGAGGCGGGGCCGGAGTCCGGAATCATGACCTTCGGCAGCCGTCCTCAGGTCGACCCGGCGCGGCTGGTGGCCCTGGTCCAACGGCAGCCCGGGGTCTATCGGCTGGACGACCGGCAGCGGTTACACTTTCGCATCGCCATGGCGGAGCCGGAAGACCGCTTTCGGGCGGTGGAGACGTTGTTGGAGGCGTTGGGGGAACGGGAGGCGGCGTGACGAGACGGTATACTCGGCCCATGATGAATGATGGTGGATGGCTGGCA
>SKYL01000311.1 GCA_007127935.1 Halorhodospira sp.
CAGCGTCCCCCGTATAGCGACCCCCACCCCTCCGTGACCGGCGGCGGGCATCCTGGGGGTCAGCGGGTGGGCAAGCCCTTCTCCGCCAGCCAGTCGGGATTGAAGAGGCGGGAGAAATAGCGGCCACCTCCATCACAGAGTACGGTCACCACAGTATGGCCGGGACCCAGGTCACGGGCCACCCGAACCGCGGCGGCCACGTTGACGCCGGTGGAACTCCCCACGAAGAGCCCCTCCTCCCGCAACAGGCGGTAGACCATTGGCACCGCCTCGGTGTCGGGGATGGAGACGGCGTCATCGATCTCCGTCCCCTCCAAATTGGCGGTAACCCGGCTGCTGCCGATGCCCTCGGTAATGGAATTTCCTTCCGTGGCCGCCGGCTCCCCCTCCCGCACGTAACGGTAGAGGGAACTGCCCGCCGGGTCGGCAAGGACGATACGGACCCGGGCATCCCGCTCCTTCAGCGCGCGGCTCACCCCGGCCAGGGTGCCGCCGGTGCCAGTGGCGGCAACAAAGGCGTCGATCTTGCCGCCGGCCTGCTCCCAGATCTCCGGCCCGGTGGTCTCGTAGTGGCCGAGGCGGTTGTCGGTGTTGTCGAACTGGTTGGCCCATACAGCGTTCTCCAGTTCTTCCGCCATCCGTCCGGCCACCTTCTGGTAGTTGCCCGGATCGGCGTAGGGCGCCGCCGGCACGGTGTGGACTTCCGCCCCCAACGCCCGCAGCAGGTCGATCTTCTCCTGGGACTGGGTCTCGGGGATGACGATGACGCAGCGGTAACCACGAGCGTTGCAAATATGGGCGAGGCCGATCCCGGTATTCCCGGCGGTGCCCTCCACCACCGTCCCTCCCGGCCGCAGCGCGCCGCGGCGCTCCGCCTCGCGGATGATGGCGAGCGCCGCCCGGTCTTTCACCGAGCCACCGGGATTCATGAACTCCGCCTTACCCAGGATCTCGCACCCGGTCTCCTCGCTGAGCCGAGGCAAACGGATCAACGGCGTGTTGCCCACCGCGCCGGTAAAGCCCTCGCAAACCCTCATATCCCCGCCTTTACGCCCTCACGTCGTAGATGTATTTCATCAGATCCTGAATGGTGTGCTCCTGATCCCTGACCACCCACTTGATCAGATCGCCGATGGAGACGATCCCGATCAGGCGGTCACCATCCACCACGGGCAGGTGGCGCACCCGCTCCTGAGTCATGCAGACCATGGCCTGTTCCGCGGTCATCTCCTTGGAGACGCAGATCGGGTCGGGGGTCATGACCTCACCCACCGTAGTCACCGCCGGATCGAGGCTGTTCTTGACGCACCGCCAGACGATGTCACGTTCCGAGAGGATGCCGCAAATCTTCCCCTCATCCACCACCGGCAACGCACCGATCCGCTGCCGGATATAGAGGTCCACCGCCTCACGGACCGTGACGGTGGGGGCAATAGTGACCACCTCGCCCTGCTTCTCTTTCAGTACCGCATACAGTGTGTTTTCCACGGGTCCACCCTCCCGGTTGTCCAGGGGTTCCTTATAGACACCATTAGGATAGACCGCCCCGGAACCTTCGGGGGCACACTCACCCAACCCCTGCGCCATCATCGGGGACCCACGGTCATTGCGAGCAGCCCGTCATTGCGAGCGTAGCGAAGCAATCTCCATGCGACGGCACCTCCCCCGTTGGAGATTGCTTCGCTGCGCTCGCAATGACGGGCTGTTCCCGCTTTCAATGCTCAATACTACGTGCCCGGCGGCGGCGGTGGCACCTCGGGCTGATCCTCGCCCTCCTTCTCCGGCGGCATCAGGTCCTGCTTGCTGACCCCCAGGGCCAGGCTGGAGGCACTGGCAATGAAAATCGACGAATAGGTCCCCACCAACACCCCCACCAACAACGCCATGGCGAAGCCGAAGATAATCTCCCCACCCAGGGCCAGCAGCGCGCCCACCACCAGCAACGTGGTGAATGACGTCACCAAGGTCCGTGACAGGACTTGGTTGATGGAGAGGTTCATCACCTCCTCGGCGGTCGCCTTGCGAACCTTCAGGAAGTTCTCCCGGATACGGTCGAAGACGACGATGGTGTCGTTGAGCGAGTAACCGATGGTGGCCAACAGCGCCGCCAGCACCGTGAGATCAAAGTTGATCCGCGTCAGCGAGAAGAAGCCGAGGACCAAGATCACGTCGTGGATCAGTGCCGCCACCGAGCCGATGGCGAAGCGGTACTCGAAGCGGAAGGCGACATAGATCAGGATTCCGCCCAGGGCGTAGAGCATCGCCAACATGCCCTGCTCGGTCAGCTCCCGCCCGATCTGCGGGCCGACGAACTCCACCCGGCGCAACTCCACCCCTTCGGTCTGCGCCCGCAGCAGTTCCAGCACCGCCTGGGAGACGGCGGCCTGCTCCACGCCGTCCATGGGC
Organism: Halorhodospira sp.; assembly: GCA_007127935.1. Taxonomy (GTDB): domain Bacteria; phylum Pseudomonadota; class Gammaproteobacteria; order Nitrococcales; family Halorhodospiraceae; genus SKYL01. The sequence goes on from SKYL01000311.1 coordinate 2,407, forward strand.
GGCGTGCGCACCATCACCTCCCGGGGTGAACCGAAATGGAGGACCTGGGCATCCTCGAAGTCGGTGCCGGCCAGGGCGGCACGGACCTCATGCAGTTCCACCGCCTCCTCGTAACCCACCTCCACCAGCGTGCCGCCAGTGAAGTCGATGCCGAGGTTCAACCCCTGCATGCCGAGGGAGACGAGGCTGACCAACAGCAGCACCGCCGAGAGGACCGCCGTGATCCGCCGGCGTCCCATGAAATCGATGGTGGGGTCTTTCTTGAAGATCTCCATGGGCTTCCCGTCAGACCTTGAGCTCGGTGACCCGGCGGCCGCCGTAGAGCAGGTTGACCACCGCGCGGGTGCCGACGATGGCGGTGAACATCGAGGTGGCCAGGCCGATGGCCAGGGTCACCGCGAAGCCCTGCACCGGTCCGGTACCGAAGATAAAGAGCACGATGGCCGCGATGAGCGTGGTGACGTTGGCGTCGGCGATGGTGGAGAGCGCCTTGGCGTAGCCGTTGTCGATGGCCTTCTGGATCGACGAGTCGGCCGCCAACTCCTCTCTTATACGCTGGAAGATCAGCACGTTGGCGTCCACTGCCATACCCACCGTGAGCACGATGCCGGCGATGCCGGGCATGGTGAGCGTCGCCTGGAGCATCGAGAGCACGGCGACAATGATCACGAGGTTGGTCATCAGCGCCAGGTTGGCGATGAGGCCAAAGGTCCGGTAGTAGAGCGCCATGAAGAGGATCACCAGCACAAAGCCGATGGCCACCGCCTGGAAACCACGCTCGATGTTGTCGGCGCCGAGACTCGGTCCAATCGTCCGCTCCTCGACAATGTCGATGGGCGCCGCCAGGGCACCGGCGCGCAGCAGCAAAGCGAGATCGGCGGCCTCCTGACTGGAGCGCAACCCGGTGATGCGGAAGCGGCTGCCCAAGGCCTCGCGGATCTGAGCGACGCTGATCACCTCATGGATCTCCGAGGTCACCCGTTCCGGCTCGCCGTCCACCAGGACGGTCTCGGTGACCCGCTCCATGAAGAGCACCGCCAGGTAGTCGCCCACGTGGTCCCGGGTGGCCCGGTTCATGATCCGCCCGCCGGTGCCCGACAAGCGGATGGTCACCTGGGGCGAGCCGGTGTCCTGGTCGAACCCCGACGCGGCATCGACGATGTAGTCGCCGGAGAGGACCGGATCGCGCTTGAGCAGCACGTGACCGCCCCGCCGTTGGGGAAAGACCTCGGCGTCGGGCGGCGTCCGCCCCTCGGGGTCGCCGGTGAACGGGAAGTCGCTGAGGTCCACCATGCGGAACTCCAGCGTCGCGGTGGCGCCCAGCAACTCCTTGGCCCGCGCCGGGTCCTGGATGCCGGGCAACTGCACCACGATCCGCTCGCGCCCCTGGCGCTGGACCACCGGCTCCGCCACACCCAGCTCATCGACCCGGTTGCGCAGTGTGGTGATGTTCTGCTGCACCGCGAAGTCCTGCATCTCGCGGAAGGCGTCCTCGTCGAGATAGGCGATGATCAGGAACCGCTCATCGTCCTCCTCGGTAGTGAAGGCCAAACCCTCCACCGCGTCCCGCAACACCGCCAGGGCCTGATCCCGCTCCGCGGCCCGCGGGAAGACGACCCGCAGGGTCAGATACTCGGTCCGCTCCAGGCTGGTGTACCGGATGCGGCTCTCCCGCAACGCGGTGCGGAAGTCCCGCTCGTGGCGCGTCATGTGGTTCTCGGCCATGGCCTCCAGATCCACCTCCAGCAGGAAGTGGACGCCGCCGCGCAGATCGAGGCCGAGATACATCGGATCGGCCCCCAGCGCCCGCAGCCAATCGGGGGTGGCCGCCACCAGCGTCATAGCCACCGTGTAGTCGCGGCCCAGCCGGCCGGCCAACAGATCGGCGGCGCGCATCTGGCGCTCGGTGGACTCGAAGCGGACGTAGTACTGCCCGGCCACGATCTCCGCCGCCATGGCCGGCACACCGCGCTGCTCCAGGAAGGAGAGGATCTCCCCCTGGGTCGCCTCATCGGGCACCGCGCCTTCCTGGGTGGCGATCACCACCGCCGGGTCCTCTCCATAGAGGTTCGGCAGCGCATAGATGGCGCCGATCACCAGCGCGGTGACGACAACCACATATTTCCAGAGCGGGTAACGATTCAAGTGGCTTAGCCCTTCTGGCCCTTCTGCTGTTCCTTGATGGTGCCCTTCGGCATCACATGGGCCACCGCGTTCTTTTGCACGTGCAGCTTGACGCCGTCGGCCACCTCCACGGTGGCGAAGGTCTCGCCGACATCGGTGACCCGCCCCAGCACGCCGCCGTTGGTTACCACCTCATCACCCTTGGAGAGCCCCTCCACCAACTGCCGGTGCTCCTTGGCCCGCTTCGACTGGGGCCGGATCAGCAGGAAGTAGAAGACCGCGATCATGGTGATCAGGAGGACGATGCTGAACAGCGGGCTGCCA
>SKYL01000343.1 GCA_007127935.1 Halorhodospira sp.
CAGGACCTCCGCCAACTCGTCCCGGGGCACGGTGCGTTGTCCGCTCTCGCCGCGCAGATCCTTCACCGCCACAACGCCGGCGGCGGCCTCCTCCTCCCCGAGGATCAGCGCCACCCGCGCGCCGCTGCGATCGGCCCGCTTGAGCTGCCCCTTGAAGCCGCCGCTTCCGGGGTGGACCTCGAGCCGCAACCCGGACAACCGGTCGCGCAACTCTTCCGCCAACTTCAGTGCCCCGGCGGTATCGGCGCCCACCACGAGATAGGCGTGGGGCGCATCATCCCCGTCCGCGCCGCCACCGACCTCCGCCAGTAGCGCCACCAGCCGCTCGAGACCCAACGCGAAACCGATGGCCGGGGTCGACTTCCCGCCCAACTGTTCCACCAGGCCATCGAAGCGCCCACCGGCACAGACCGTCCCCTGGGCGCCCAGGCGATCGGTGATCCACTCAAAGACGGTACGGGTGTAATAATCGAGCCCCCGCACCAGAGCGGGATTGATTACATATTCGACGCCCAGGCCGTCAAGCAGGTTCCGCACGGTGGCGAAGTGTTCCGCCGACGCCTTATCCAGATGATCCAGCAGCCGTGGCGCCCCCTCCATGACCTGTTGCACCGCCGGGTCCTTGCTGTCGAAGATCCGCAGCGGATTGGTCTCGAGACGGCGGCGGCTATCGTCGTCCAGGGCGTCGATGTGATCGCGCAGGTAGGCCACCAGATGTTCCCGGTAAGCGGCGCGGGACTCGGGGACGCCCAGGGAGTTGATCTCCAGGCGCACGTGATCGATCAACCCCAACCGCCGCAGCAACCGAGCGGTCATGGCGATCATCTCCGCGTCCAGCTCCGGCGCGTCCACGCCGAACGCCTCCGCGCCCACCTGGTGGAACTGCCGCAGGCGCCCCCGCTGGGGGCGTTCGTGGCGGAACATCGAGCCCATGTACCAGAGCCGGGGCTCGGCGCGAAAGAGAAGGCCGTGCTCGATGCCGGCGCGCACACAGCCGGCGGTCCCCTCCGGGCGCAGCGTCAGGCTGTCGCCGTTGCGATCCTCGAAGGTGTACATCTCCTTCTCGACGATGTCCGTGACCTCGCCGATGGAGCGCCGGAATAGCTCCGTCCGTTCCACCACCGGCAGACGGATCTCCCGGTAGGCGTACGCTTCCAGGGTCTCGCGGATGGATTGCTCGGCACGCCGCCACAGCGGACTTTCAGCGGGCAGGACATCGGAAAAACCGCGAACGCTTTGAATCCCCTTGGCCAAACCGTTACTCCACGTCCGCGGCGGTCACGTCAAACCGGGCAACGCGCCCGCTGGTGTGCGGCCGCAGGTTCACCGCCTCGCCGGAGAAATTGACGTCTACATAGCGGACATCACCGATCACCACCCGGTACTCGGGAGACTGCGTGAACTCCAGCGTCCGCGGGCCCACGACCAGTTCACGCAGCAACCGCTCTTCCCCGGCGTCCACCTCGATCCAGGCCTCCCCTCCCCAATTCACCCGGATCACCAGCGGGTCGTACTCAACGGGCTCATCGGAAAGCGCGGCAAAGGCACTGCGCTCTTCTGCGGGCGGATCGGATCGCGCCGCCACCCGCTCATCCACGCTGGTATCGGGGGTGGCATCCGGCACCGCCTCCAGACGCGGCAAAGACCGTAGCTCGGCGGCCTCATCATCGGTATCCGCCGCCGGCTCCCGCGTATCGGTCCGCTCCACGACGATGGGGGGCGCCTCACCCTCCGCTCCACGTGACTCCGCGACCCGGGGTGCGTCGTTCTCATCAACGCCCTGGAACCAGACCAGCCCGGCCGCCGCCAAGGCCACGGCGATACCGCCCGCCACCACCCAGGTACCGGCATGACTCTGCTTACGGGAAGGGTCGGGCAGGGGCTGATGGATATGGATACCGGCGGCCTGATCCGGGGCCAGATCCTCGTACGCGGCAATCACCTCCTCGGCGTCGAGTTCGAGCAGCCGGGCGTACGCCCGCAGGTAGCCGCGCACGAAGGTGGCCGGAGGCAACCGCTCGAAGTCATCCGCCTCCAACGCCTCCACGGTGGCAACCGGGAGATTGAGGTGCGTCGCCACCGCCCGTGGTGAGAGCCCCTGGGCCTCCCGGGCAGCCGCCAGGCACTGGCCCGGAGTGGCCGTTCCGGAAGCACTCGTGCCGCGCACCGCTCCATCGACCTGGTCCCGCTGCTGGTCGGTCTCGTTCATGGTCTCCCTCACTGGCCCTTCAGCCGCTCAGCATAACGCGAATTCGGATAGTACTCATGTAGTTGTTGGCGATAGGCATCACCCTGTTCGCCCGCCCCCGCCGCGCCGTGGGCGAGCGCGGCCCAGTAGAGCCCCCGGGGCGACGGGGTGCCGGCACGCTCCATATAGCGGTCCAGCGCCTCCGCCCCTTCCATCGAACGCCCCCGCCGGTAGAGCAGTTCCCCGCGGCTGCGCCACGCCGCGGGAAAATCGGGCGCCCGCGCCATGGCCGCATCGACAAACCCCTCCGCCGCCTCCAGATCGCCGTGATCCAACGCGCAGATGGCGGCATTGGTCAACGGGACCTCCGGACGCCGGTAACCGGGGGACGCGGCCGCCTTCGCCAAGTGCTCCAATGCCTCGGCCGTATCGCCGTACCGGCAGAGCACCCGCCCCAAGTTGTTGCGCAACGGCCCGTCATCGGGGGCCGCCGCCACCGCCCGCCGATGGTAACCGATAGCGGCCTCCGGAAAACCCTCCAGTTCGGCCGTTAATCCCAGTCCGGACAACGCCTGTGGGTGCTCCGGGTACAATGCCAACGCCCGCTCCAACCGCTCACGGGCCGGCGCGATCCGCCCCTCCCGCAGCAGGTGCAGACCGATACCGGCGTGGCTGTCGGCCGCTTCACGCGGATCGTGCACCCCGGGTTTGGAAGCGCAGGCGGTAACCAGAATCGCCGCCGCGATCCAGGCCGTCCATTTCAACGGGCCGCGACCGCCATCCCTTCTTTTCGTCCGCCGCATCGACTCCCGTCCTCCTCTCCCTGGAGACGTCCCACCAACTGGCCGCACGCACCGCCGATGTCACCACCCCGGCTGGCGCGGACAGTGGCGGTCATCCCACGCTCCGCCAGGATATCCGCAAACCGGCGGATCCGTGAATCCGGAGAACACCGGAAGGCCGCCCCCGGATACGGATTGAACGGGATCAGGTTGACCTTGGATGGAATATCGCGCAACCGTTTCGCCAACCGCCGGGCGTGATCGTCGCTGTCGTTGACCCCGTCGAGCATCACGTACTCCCACGTGATCCGCCGCGGATGCTTGTCGCGGATATAGTCGTGGCACGCCGGCAGGAGCCGCTCCAACGGATACTTGCGATTCAGGGGCACCAACCGGTCGCGCAGCGCGTTGTCCGGAGCGTGCAACGAGACGGCCAAGCTCACATCGGTGAGATGCCGCAGCCGCTCCAGGGCCGGCACGACACCGGAGGTGGAGATCGTCACCCGCCGCTTGGAGAGACCAAAGGCGTCATCGTCGGTGAAGATCCGCGATGCGGTCACCACCGCGTTCAGGTTCAGCAGCGGCTCCCCCATGCCCATGAAGACGACATTGGTCACCGCCGCCGCGGGGAGCCGCTGGACGGCGATATGGATCTGCCCGGCGATCTCCGCCGTGGTCAGGTTACGAACGACCCGGGCGGCAGCGGCCGTAGTGGCGGCGGCGGTGGCGCAGAAGGCGCACCCCATGGCGCATCCGGCCTGGGAGGAGACGCAGAGCGTCCCCCGTTTCGCCTCGGGGATGAAGACGGTCTCGACGGCGTTGCCGTCGGCCAAACGCAACAACCACTTGCGGGTTCCGTCGGTGGAGAGTTCCTCCGCCTCCACCCGCGGCAGGTCGACCCGGCACAGCGCGGCGAGCCGCGCGCGCAAAGGCTTGGCCAGGTCGGTCATGGCGTGAAAGTCGTGGACCCGCCGTTGATGGACCCACTTCAATAGCTGCAGCGCGCGAAAGCGCTTCTCGCCGATCGATTCGAAGAGAGTGACCATCCCCGCCCGGTCCAGGCCGATGAGATCGACCCGGTCACCGGACAGGTGGTCGAAGGCGACCCCACGCTCAGCGGGCACAGATCTCATCGGCGGGGAAGAAGTAGTCGATCTCGGTCCGCGCCGTGTCCGGACCGTCGGAGCCGTGGACCGCGTTGGCGTCGATGCTCTCGGCGTAGTCGTGGCGCAGCGTGCCTGCGGCGGCCTCCTTGGGGTTGGTGGCGCCCATGATCTCGCGGTTCTTGCGGATGGCGTCCTCGCCCTCCAACACCTGGATCATCACCGGGCCGGAAGTCATGAACTGCACCAAGTCGTTGAAGAACGGCCGCTCCTTATGCACCGCGTAGAACCCCTCGGCGCGCTCGCGGCTGAGATGGGCCATCTTGGCGGCGATGATCCGCAGGCCGGCGCGCTCGAAACGCGTGTAGATCTCGCCGATGACGTTCTTCGCCACCGCGTCGGGCTTGATGATGGAGAGGGTGCGCTCCACGGCCATGGTTCTGCTCCTGATCCGTTTTCCGAAAGTGAATGAAGGTACGCCGCCGGACGGCGAAGGAGCGGCAGTCTAACCAGCCACGGCGGCGACGGCAACGCAACCCCACCAAAACCCCGCATCGCGGGACCCGTCATTGCGAGCGAAGCGAAGCAATCTCCATGCGCATGAAGATTGCTTCGCTTCGCTCGCAATGACGACTTTGTGTCTCTAAACGGTGAAACTCTCGCCACAGCCGCACAGATCGCGGACGTTGGGGTTTCGGAAGTCGTAACGCCGGTTGATCCCGTCGCGGACGTAATCCACCTCCATTCCCTCCAGGAAGGGCAGATGGCGCCGCGCCAC
>SKYL01000251.1 GCA_007127935.1 Halorhodospira sp.
GGCGCCGACGACTACGAGGTCACCGGCGGGCGGGTCCTCTTCGACGGCAAGGAACTCTTCGAGATGGAGCCGGAGGAGCGGGCCCGGGAGGGCCTCTTCATGGGCTTTCAGTACCCGGTGGAGATCCCCGGCGTCAGCAACATGTACTTCCTCAAGGCCGCCGTCAACGCGGCGCGGGAGCACCGCGGCGAGGGGGAGATCGACCCGGTGAGCTTCCTTAAGCTCGCCCGGGAGCGTGCCCAGTTGGTGAAGCTCGATCCTTCGCTCCTCAACCGGTCGGTGAACGAGGGGTTCTCCGGCGGTGAGAAGAAGCGCAATGAGATCTTCCACATGTCGGTGCTGGAGCCGAAACTGGCGATCCTCGACGAGACCGACTCGGGGCTCGATATCGACGCCCTCCGGGCGGTGGCCGACGGCGTCAACGCCATGCGCGACGAGAATCGCTCGTTCCTGATTATTACCCACTACCAGCGGTTGCTGGAGTACATCGTTCCCGACTTCGTCCACGTCTTCGTCGGCGGGCGCATCGTCAAGTCCGGCACGCGTGAGTTGGCGTTGGAACTGGAGAAGTCCGGCTACGCGCTGTTCGGCGAGGAGGCGGCGTGATGGGTGCGGCCGAGCCATCCGGGAGCGCGCCTCTGGCGGTCTTCCGATCCCTCGGACAGCTCGGCCCCGACTGGTGGGCCGGGCGCCGGCGGGCGGCGATGGACGCCTTCGAGGCGCGGGGGTTCCCCACCAAGCGGTGGGAGATGTGGAAGCATATCGACCTGAGGCCGGTGCTGGCCGGTGACTTTCGTCCGGTGGTGCGGCCCGGCGACCCCGGGGACGGACTGGCGCCGCTGGAACGTCTGCTCCCCGACGCCCCCCGGGTGGTGCTGGTGGACGGACGGATCGACGTCGCCCGCTCGCGCCTCGACGGCCTGCCCGCCGGCGTCGCCGTCACCGCCCTCGATGAGGCGGTGGAGCGGGGTGAGCCGTGGCTGCGCGAGCACTTGGCGGCCCACGCCGACGTCGCGGTCAACCCGTTCGTCGCCCTGAATACGGCCCTGAGCGTCGGCGGCATCGCCATCCACGTGGCGCCCCGGACCGTGGTCGAGACCCCGATCCTGGTGGCGTGCTTTACCACCGCCGCCGCCGTCGGCCACGCGGTCTACCCGCGCGTGCTGGTCTGCGGTGGCGAGGCGAGCCAAGTCACCGTGGTGGAGTGGCACGGCGGGGCGGCGGGCGCCGCCTATCTCACCTGTCCGGTGACCGAATTGGTGGCGGACGCCGGCGGTATCGTCGATCTGGTGCGCATCGCCGAGGAGGGCGATCAGGGGTGTTGCGTGGGCGCGGTAAGCGGGCGCACGGCCCGGGATGGCCGGGTCAGCGCCCACAGCTTCGTGGCCGGCGGGCGCAGGATCCGCCTCGATATGGAGGCGAAGGTATGCGGTGAGAACGCGGAAGGTGAGCTGACCGGACTTTACGTCACCGGTGATCAGCACTTCATCGACCACCACACATGGGTCCACCACGACGCCGAGCACACGCGCAGCCGGCAGATCTTCAAGGGGGTCCTCGACGGCAAGTCGGAGGCGGTCTTCGACGGCATGATCAAGGTCCATCCCGGCGCCCAGAAGACCGACGCCGAGCAGCAGAACCGCAACCTGGTGCTCAGCAAGCGGTCACTGGCCCACTCCGATCCCCGTTTGGAGATCTACGCCGACGACGTGCGTTGCACCCACGGCTCTACGGTGGGCGAGCTGGACGAGGACGCCATCTTCTATCTGCGTGCCCGGGGTATTGATGAGGCGGCGGCACGAGGTATCCTGACCTTTGCCTTCGCTGGGGAGGTCCTGGACTTGGTCCGTTGCCCCGGGGCGGCGGCCTACGAGAAGGCGGTGCTGGGGCGGTGGCTGCCCGGCGGGGACGATATGGGAGCGTTTGAATGAGCGCGGTGGAGCAATCGGTGGCGGTGGCGACGCGGCTGGATCCCCACGCCCTGCGGCGGGATTTCCCGATCTTAGCGCGGGAGGTGCATGGCCGTCCGCTGGTCTATCTCGACAACGCGGCCAGTACCCAGAAGCCCCAGGCGGTTATCGACGCCGAGTTGAATTGCTATCGGCGCTACTACGCCAACGTCCATCGTGGAGTCCATACCCTCTCCCAGGAGTCCACCGCGGCCTTCGAGGGGGCCCGCGGGCGGGTCCGCCGTTTTCTCAACGCCCCCAGCGAGCAAGAGATCGTCTTCGTGCGCGGCACCACCGAGGCCATCAACTTGGTGGCCCACAGCTTCGTGGCGCCGCGGGTGAAGCCGGGGGACGAGATCGTGGTGACCCACATGGAGCACCACTCCAACATCGTGCCGTGGCAGCTCCTCTGTGAGCGAACCGGCGCCGTGCTGCGCGTGGTGCCGATCACCGACGCCGGTGAGTTCACCGTGGCCGACGTGGAGGCGGCCCTGACGCCGCGCACCCGGTTCCTGAGCCTGGTCCACGTCTCCAATGTGCTGGGGACCGTCAACCCGGTGCGAGAGATCGTCGCCGCGGCCAAGGCGCATGGGGTGCCGGTGCTGGTGGATGGCGCTCAGGCGACTCCCCACATGCCGGTGGACGTGCAGGCCCTCGATGCCGACTTCTACGCCTTCTCCGGGCACAAGGTCTACGGACCCACCGGGATCGGGGCGCTCTACGGCCGCTATGACCTGCTGGCGGAGATGACGCCCTACCAGGGGGGCGGCGATATGATCCGCTCCGTCTCCTTCGCCGGTACCGAGTACGCCGATCCGCCGGCCCGTTTCGAGGCCGGTACGCCCCACATCGCCGGGGCCATCGGTTTTGGCGCGGCGGTGGACTATCTGATGGAGGTGGGGCTGGAGCGCATCGCCGCCCACGAGGCGGAGTTGGTGGCCCACGCGGCGGAGGCGGTGGCCGCGGTCCCCGGTGTCCGCCTCATTGGTGCGCCGCGTCAACGCGCCGGGGCGGTCTCCTTCGTGATGAAGGAGGCGCATCCCCACGACATCGCCACCATCCTCGATCAGCAGGGCATCGCCATCCGCGCCGGTCACCACTGCACCGAACCACTGATGGAACGGTACGGTGTGCCCGCCACGGCGCGCGCCTCCTTTGGGCTCTACAACACCCGGGAGGAGGTGGACGCCCTGGTGGAGGGGCTCCACAAGGTCAACCGGCTCTTCGGCCTCGGCACCTAGCAGGGAGCGGCGGCGGGCGCATGGCGGAGATCGATGCCCTCTACCAGGCGCTCATCCTGGAGCACAACCGGAACCCCCGGCGTCACCGCATCTTGGAGCCGTGTACCCACCATGCGTCGGGACGCAACCCGGTGTGCGGGGACCAGGTGGATCTCTACCTTCGGCTGGATGGGGAGGTGGTCGAGGATGCGGCCTTCCAGGGGGAGGGGTGCGCCATCTCCACCGCCTCGGCGTCGTTGATGGTGGAATTGGCGCCCGGTCGTAGTGTGGCTGAGTTGCGGGCGCTGTTCGCTGTCTTTGAGGCTGTTCTGCACGGGCGGTGCGCACCGGACGAGGTCGACATGGAGGCGCTGGCGCCGTTGGCCGGTGTCCGGTATTTTCCGGGACGGCTTGGGTGTGCGGTGTTGCCTTGGCAGACGCTGCTGCGCGCACTGCCTCCAATGGACGTTTAGCACTAGGCCTTGTAAAGGACGCGAATCGCACCCCAGTGTTTGCCGTGGACGTGGATCGGGGCCGAAGCGTCTTTCATGAACTCGAAGGCGCCGCCGCCCATGTCCCGGCGGTAGGTCTGGAGCAGGAATGGGCGGGTGTTCGTTGCCGCCGCCTGGGCGGTGCGGTCGGGCCACATGCGGCGCTGGCGGCAGTGGCGGGCGTTCCACTCCGGGTCCCCTGCCCGCTGGGGGTTGGTGACGTGCAGGTTGTGGGTGCCGATGTAGCCGGCGCTGTCGATGGCGCAGCAGCCGGCGATCTTCGGTAGCGTCTCCAGCGGCGGTTCCTGGATCGGCGGCAGGACGCGGTCGGTGAAATCGATGTAGCGGGTGATGTACTGCTGCGGATTGGTCCCCGGCACCGGCTGGTGGTCGCGGTCGAAGAGCGCGTCCAGGTCGATCTGTCCATCGGCGACGGCCTCTTCGAAGGCCTTGCCGATGGCCGCCGCCACCCGTTGGGCGCAGTGGATGTAAGGGGTGTCCTCGGTCTCCACGTCGGTGCTGTTGGCGGTATTGGCCAATTCTTCGGTGAAGGTGAGGAACCGGTTGACCCGTTCACCCCCTTCCTGCAGCATTTGCTCCGACTCCTTCACCTCGGCGGCACTCTCATTGAGCGCCTCCAGGGTCGTGTCGCTGTGGCGGTCGATCTCCTGTACCGCCTCGGCGATGCGCGCCGATTGGACGTCCACGTCCCCCATCGACCGGGTGATCTGATCGAAGACCTCCTGCATCCCGTGGGTGGCGTTCCCCACACGCTCGGCGCGGGCGGTGCTGGTATGACCCACGGCGATCAACCGCTGGGTCTGGTCCGACAACTCCTGGAGGGTCCGATCCACGTCGCTGGTGGCTTCCCCGGTCTGTCCGGCCAGCGCCTTCACTTGTTCGGCGACGACGCCGAACCCTTGCCCCGCCTCCCCGGCGCGGGCCGCCTCAATGCTGGCGTTGAGGGCGAGCAGGTGGGTCTGCTTGGCGATGGCGCCGATGCCTCGGGCCACCTTGGTGACCCGCTCCATGGCCTCGTTGAGGGCGCCCAGGTCCGATTCGATCTCCTGGACGGACTGGCTCAGGCCGCGGATGCGTGAGACGGCGGTACGGATGGTCTCGTCGGACCGGTGCATGTCGGCCTTCGCCGCGCCGGAGACGTGTTGCGCGTTGCGGGCGGCGGCGTCCACCACCTTGTTGGCCTCCGAAAGCCTCTCTCCGGAGGCGTGCAGTGTCTGGAAGAGTTCGGCCACCTGCTTCGCCCAGTGGGCGGTGTCGTCCACGTTGGCGGTAATCTCCAGGACGTCGAGACTGAGCCGGGTGGCATGTTGGGCGGAGCGCTTGACCGTTTCGTCCGGGGAGGAGCCCCCGCCGGTGGCCGGTTCGCCGGTGGTGGTGGTGGTTTGTTGGATCAATTCCTGGATGAGGTCCTGCAGACGGCCGGCACGCTCTCCGGAGTCCTCCAGCGCGCTGGTAATCTGGTGGACGGTGCGGCCGACTTGTTCCAATCCATCCACGGTCCGGCGGCAATGCTCGTCAATGGTGCCGACGGAGCCCTGGATGCGGCTCGACTCCGTGTCCACGTCGTTCATGGCGCTGCCGACGCCTTCCATGATCTCCTGAATGTCGTGGGCCCCTTGCCGCACCGCCTCGGCCTGTTCGGTACTTTCGGCGCCCTGATGGACCAAGCGATCAATGATGGTGGTCAGCTCACCAAGGATGGCGTGGATGTCGTCGGTGGCGTCGGCGGTCTGTTTGGCCAGTTCCTTGACATGCTCCGCCACTACGGCGAAGCCGCGGCCGATGGGGCCGGCGCGGTTGGCCTCGATGGTGGCGTTGAGGGCCAGCAGATTGGTCTGCTTGGCGATGGTGCTGATCTCGTTGGCGACCTTGGCGACGCCCCGCAGCGCCTCGTTGAGGGAAGCGAGCTGTTGTTCCACGCTGGTAACCGAGTCCACCAACTCTCGAATCTCGTTCAGCGATTCGGCGATGACGATGCGGGATCGCTCGATATTCTTTCCAGCCTCCAGCGCGGTCGCGTGGGCCCGCTGGGTGGCATGGTCGACGGTCTCGTTGCTCTGCGCCATTTGCCGAGCGGTGCCGCGCAATTCATCGAAGATTCCCGATTGGCGGCGGAACCGTTCGATGAGCTGTTCCAGGATGGTGCCGATGGCCGCGGCTTCCGTGCTGCCCGGACTGCTGTTGGTGGCGATCTCCTCAATGACTTCACGATGGGTGCGTGTCTCTTGCCGGGGGAAAGGGTGATCGATAGTCATTGCCTGTTCGCAGTTGAGGGGCGGAAGATATAAGGAATGTTATCCATGGGTCTTGTAATGTATTTTGTGCCGACAAAGCCGGTTGGGCCATGGATATCGGGCATTTCCTGATAACATATAACGACCGCGCTTATGGGTAAAGTGGAGCCGATGACCAGTGGTCGGGAGTCGTTCGTGTCCGGATTCGTGATTCGCTTCGCCAAGACGAAAGGTGCGCTCTTGGCAATGTGTGGTTTCAGCTTGTGGGTAGCTCAGGCGTGCTATATGCCGCCGGAAGAGCAGCGTATGGGGTCGGGGTATAGCGCCGGAACGGAGGGGACGGAACGGACCCAGCGGGCCAACGATCCGCAACCCGCCACACGGGGGCGCGCCGCCGACAACGGTGAGGCGCGCGACCCGAGCGACCCGATGGCCGCCGCCCGCGATGGGCGCGCACCACCGATGGGCGCACGCCAGCCGCAACGGCCCATCAATCACGCCAATCGGTTGGCCCACGAGGCCCAAGGCGCGATGCAGGCCCGTGACTACGCCACCGCCGCCCGCAAGTTGGAGCAGGCGCTCGGTTATGAGCCGGAGCGTGGGGTGCTGTGGCAGCACTTGGCCACCGTTCGGTACCACCAGCGGGAGTACGAGACCACCGAACGCTTGGCACTGCGTGCGGTGGATCTGGCGGGGGACGACATCGATCTCCTGCGTGAAAGCTGGTGGCTGGTGGCAGCGGCCCGTGCCGAGCGGGGCGATACGGCAGGAGCCAGGGATGCGGCGGCGGTGGCCCGCCGCTTTGGCGAGAGCGGTGAGTACGACTTCAGCCGATCCCGCTGAGCGGGGTGCATGGACCGCACGTGCGGAGCAGGCGCTCGCCGCCACGGGGGCGGTGGGTGCGAGTGTCGCCGGCTTCGTGGAGCGGCCCGGGCAGCGTCGGTTGGCCGGTGAGGTGGCGCGGACCTTGGGCGAGGGCGGCGTGCTGGTGGCCGAGGCGGGCACCGGCACCGGCAAGACCTTCGCCTACGCCGTGCCCGCGTTGCTCTTTCCCGGGCGGGTGGTGATCTCCACCGGTACCCGCACCCTACAGGATCAGTTATTCCACCGCGATCTTCCGCGTTGCCGGGACGCGTTGGGGGTTCCCTCCACCATCGCGCTGCTCAAGGGGCGCTCCAACTATCTCTGCAGGTTCCGCCTCTACCGTGCCGTGGACGAAGGGCTCTTCCCCGATCCGGATACGGCCGATGCGTTGCAGGAGGCGGCGGCCTGGGCGGCGACCACCCGCAGCGGAGACCTGGCCGAGGCGCCAGGGACGGTGGCGCGGGTGGCCGGGCGGATCACTACCTCCCCCGACGGCTGCCTTGGGCAGCTTTGTCCATCCTTTGACGGCTGTTTCTTTTTTGAGGCGCGGCGGCGTGCCTACGCGGCGGATGTGGTGGTGGTGAACCACCACCTGCTGCTCTCCGACTGGGCGGTGAAAGACTCCGGTTACGGCGCCGTACTGCCTCCGGCGGACGCCTTCATCCTCGATGAGGCCCATCAGTTGCCGGAGGCGGCGCGGGCCTTCTTCGGCCGCAGCGTTTCGGCCCGGGCACTGCGGGACGTGGCCCGCGATACCCGGAGCGCCGACCGCCGGGAGGCGGGGGACGTTCCCGATCTCCCGCCGGCGCTGGGCGCCTTGGAGGAAGCCGTCGATGCGCTGCGGCGGACGCTGGGCGGTACCAAGGGGAGTGCCGAGCGCCGGGCGGCGTGGACCGCCGCGGGAGGCGCCGCCGAGGTGGCGCTGCGGGCATCGGCGGATGCATTGGCGTGGGTGGAAGCGGTGTTGGAGCCGATGGCGGTACGCGGTGCCGAGTTGGAAGGGTGCCACCGGCGGGTGACGGCCCTGGTGCGCGATCTGGACGCCTTTGCCGAGCCGCCCGCCGCCGATACCTTGCATTGGTTCGAGACCCGTGGCGCCGGTTTCACGTTGTACGCCACGCCGTTGGAGGTGGGAGAGGGACTGAGTCGCCGTATGTCGCGGGAAGCCCCGGCGTGGGTGCTGACTTCCGCAACCCTCACCGTGGACGGTTCCTTCGCGCCGTTCCTCCAGCGGTTCGGTTTGGAGGCGCCACGGACGCTGGCCATCGAGAGCCCCTTCGATTACCCGGAACAGGCGTTGCTCTATGTGCCGCAAGGCATGCCCCCGCCCAATACCCCTGGTTACGATGCGGCAGTGTTGGAGGCCGCGGTGCCGGTGTTGGAGGCCGCGCCCGGTGGCGCCTTCTTTTTGTTCACCAGCCACCGGGCGTTGAAGGCGGCGGCGGAGGCGTTGGCACGGCGGTTGGATCGCCCGTTGCTGGTGCAAGGGCAGGCCGGCCAGAAACAGTTGCTCGATCGCTTCGTCGAGGCCGGTGACGCCGTGTTGCTGGGGGCCGCCAGCTTTTGGGAGGGCGTCGATGTCCGGGGGGCGGCGCTTTCCACCGTGATCATCGACCGCCTGCCCTTCGCCTCGCCGGGCGATCCGGTGACAGCGGCCCGTATGGAGGCGGCGGAACGGGCCGGCCGTTCATCCTTTGCCGACGTCTCGTTGCCTGAGGCGGTGCTGGCCCTCAAGCAGGGGGCGGGTCGATTGATCCGCGACGAGTGGGACCGGGGGGTCCTGATGATCGCCGACCCCCGCCTGTTGAGCCGGGGGTACGGTCAGGCGTTCCGGCGCAGTCTGCCGCCGATGCCGTTGATCCGGACCATTGAAGAAGTGGCCGGATTTTGGCGCGACGGCCCTTCCTTTTGTGAGTAAAGCCGGTACAATGCGCCGTTTACTAAACTTTGTGGCGGCGCCGACGGCGCCACGATTCGCCAACATAGGTCAACGATAGGGCAAGCATGGTTACCATTCGACTGGCGCGGGCTGGCGCCAAGAAACGGCCGTTCTATCACATCGTCGTTGCGGATAGCAGAAACGCCCGCGACGGACGGTTTATTGAGCGCTTGGGCTTTTTTAATCCCATCGCCTCGGGTCAGGAAGTGCCGTTGAAGCTCGACGTGGAGCGTTCCCGGCGCTGGATCGAGCAAGGTGCCCAGCCGACGGAGCGAGCGGCGCAGTTGATCCGCCAGGCGGAGCGGGTCCAGCCGGCGGACCAGGCGGCGCAACAGCAGTAATCCCGGCCGATCGGGTGACTCCCCGCCATGGCCGATCCGATGACTGCTGAAGATGCGCTGGTGGTGGTCGGGCAGGTGACGGGATTGTACGGGGTGTTGGGGTGGGTGCGGATCTATTCGCACACTCAACCCCGGGAGAATGTGCTGCACTATGGCCGCTGGCATCTGGGAGGTCCCGGACGGTGGCGGCCGGTAAAGGTCGAGGCGGCCCGCACCCAAGGCAAGGGGCTGGTGGCGAAGTTCGCGGGAGTGGATGATCGCGACGCCGCCCGGGCGTGGATCGGCCGGGAGATCGCCGTTCCGCGCGACGAACTGCCCCCCTTGGAAGAAGGCGAGTATTACTGGTCGGACTTGCTCGGATTGCAGGTGCTGACGGTGGACGGCCAAGTGCTGGGACAGGTGGCGCGGTTGATGGAGACGGGCGCCAACGATGTGCTGGTGGTGCAAGGCGACCGTGAGCGGTTGATCCCGTTTCTTCCGGACCGGGTGGTCCGTAGGGTCGACCTGGAGGCCGGGGTGGTGGAGGTGGATTGGGACCCCGATTTCTAGAGGTCCTATGTCGCGCTCCGGAGGCCGCAATTGCGTTTTGATGTGGTGACGGTCTTCCCCGAAATGGTCGCCAATGTGGCCGATTACGGGGTGGTGGGACGGGCGGTGCGGCGGGGTCTGGCCGAGGTGGTCACATGGAACCCGCGCGGCCACGCCGAGGACCGGCACGGTACGGTGGACGACCGCCCGTACGGCGGCGGCCCCGGCATGGTCATGAAGGCCGCGCCGCTGCAAGCCGCCCTGCGCGAGGCGCGGGCCGCCGATCAGCGGCGGGGGCCGGTGATCTATCTCAGCCCCCAGGGCCGTCGGCTGGACCAGCGGCAGGTGGTGCGGTTGGCCGGGGAGGAGCGATTGATCCTGCTCTGCGGCCGATACGAGGGAGTGGACGAGCGGCTGGTGGAGGCCGAGGTGGACGAGGAGCTGTCCATCGGCGACTACGTGGTCAGCGGCGGAGAGCTGCCGGCCATGGTGGTGATCGACGCGGTGGCGCGCCTGATCCCCGGAGTGCTGGGGCATGAGGACTCCGCGGAGGAGGATTCGTTCTCCACCGCGTTGCTGGATCACCCCCACTATACGCGGCCGGAGTCGTTCCAGGGCCGGCCGGTACCGCCGGTACTGCTCTCGGGGGACCACGGGGCGGTGGCCGAGTGGCGACTGAAACAGGCTTTGGGTAGGACGTGGCTGCGGCGTCCGGAGCGGTTGGCGGACTATCCGTGGGACGAACGCAGCCGACGGCTGCTCGACGAGTTTATCGCTGAATTCCAGGAAGTCCGGCGCGCCGACGGCGGCGTGGACGGTACAGAAAATCGAGGGGATGAATCATGAACGTCATCGACGAGATCGAGCGCGAGCAGATCGAGGCGTGCAAGCACCAGGTGCCGGAGTTCGGCCCCGGTGACACCGTGCTGGTCCAGGTCTGGGTGCGTGAGGGCGGCCGCGAGCGGGTGCAGCCGTTTGAAGGGGTGGTCATCGGTAAGCGCAACCGCGGACTGAACTCCTCGTTTACGGTACGCAAGGTCTCCCACGGCGAGGGGGTGGAGCGGGTCTTCCAGACTTACAGCCCCCAGATCGAGAGCATCAAGGTGAAGCGCCGCGGCGATGTCCGGCGGGCCAAGCTCTACTACCTGCGGGAGCGCAGCGGCAAGGCGGCGCGCATCAAGGAGAAGCTGGGCGGCTGAGACCGCCCCCCGGCTTTCACGCTGCTCTTTTCCAGTAGCGTGTATAGAGCCCTAGTTCATTGCGTCGATGGCCCGGCTGATCCGGGATGATGCGGGTTCTTGGGCGGTATCCCGGATTGAGTCCATGGCTTGGTTCGGGTTGCGCTCCATCTTCATGCGCGTCTCCCGGGCCAACTCCCGCGCCTCCGAGGTGCTGCGCGGGGCCTCCACCGGCCGTACGGTACTTTCGGATTGGACCGAGACCCGCTCTCCGGTCGGGGGTGAGGCGCGGTCGCGTTCCTGTTCCAGTCGTCGGGCGGTACCGCCTTCGGCGGTCCGCTCCGCCCGCTCTTCCCGCTCACGGGCCTCGTTGATCCTTTCTCTCTGGGCCGTCCGCCCTGCCTCGTGGCTCGCGGCCACCGGTTCCATCTCGGCCATATCCCACACTCCCGGCGCGGGGCCTTCACTGGGGTCGATTGCGTTAGCTTACCCCAGTTACGGGGCGGGAGAAAAAGGGTCAGGAAGCGTGGTTACCCCAAGGCCACGGACGTGGGCGGTCCAGGTGGTACCCCTGGCCGTAATCGACGCTGAGACTGCGCAGCCGCTCCAGTACCTGCTCGTTCTCGACGAACTCCGCCACGGTGCGGATCTGCATGACCTGTCCCACCCGTTGGATGGCCTGGACCATCGCGTGGTGGACCTCGTCGGAATCGATGTCGCGGACGAAGCTGCCGTCAATCTTCAGATAGTCCACCGGCAACTCCCGCAGGTAGCCGAAGGACGACATGCCGGTCCCGAAGTCGTCCAATGCGGTCCGGCAGCCCAGATCTCTGGCCTTGATCAGCAACTCGCGGGTCTGCTCCAGGTCGGAGACGGCGCTGGTCTCGGTCACTTCCAGGCAAATGCAGGAGGGTGGGATGCCGTGTTTTTTGAAACCGTCCCGGACAAAGTGCAGAAAGTCCGGATCATTCAGGGAGTTGCCGGAGATGTTAATGCTGGTTACCGAATCCCGCTGGATGGGTTCTGCCCGGAGCATCCGGGCGACGCCCTGAAAGACGGCGTCCACCACCCAGCGGTCCACCGCCGGCATGATGTTGTAGCGCTCTCCGGCGGGAATAAAAAGCCCCGGAGAGACGTAGTTTCCTTCCTCGTCACGTAGCCGCAGGAGAATCTCCCCGTGGGCGCCGCCGCCGGCTCCGTTCAGGGAGTGGATCGGCTGGTAGTGGAGTTCAAACCGGTCCTCCTCCAAGGCTTGCGGCAATACACTGGCCCACTCCAACTCGGCGTGGCGCCGCTCGAAGGTGCTGCTGGAGGCGTCGTAGACCTGGATGCGGTTGCGGCCCCGGTCCTTGGCCTCGTAGCATGCGTGATCCGCGGCCTGGAGCAGTGAGGAGATGTCGTCGGCCCCCGGCGTGATCGGGGCGACACCGATGCTGGCGCCGACGGAAAAGGTGCGTCCGTTCCACTGGAAACGGAAGGCGCGAATGCGCTTGATCAGCGCCTCCGCCACGCCCATGGCGCGGTCGACGGCGTGATCGCGGATCAATAGACCGAATTCATCCCCGCCGAGGCGGGCGAGTACGTCGTTATCACGAAGATCACGGGAGAGCCAGCCGGCCAGCCGGCGGAGCAGTTCATCACCCGCCGAGTGGCCGCAGGTGTCGTTGACCAGCTTGAACTGGTCGAGATCGACGTAGAAGAGGGTGTGCCGGGGCCCGTCCGTGCCGGTGGAATCCTCGTGGAGCAGCGCGGTCAGGCGCCGCTCGAACTCACGCCGGTTGTAGAGTCCGGTGAGCGGGTCGCGGGCCGCCTGCCAAGCCAACTCCGCCTCCCGCTCCTTGTCCCGGGTAATGTCGCGGATGATCGCGGTATAGCGCCTCCGTCCGCCGAAGCGGAAGTCGCTGACGGCAACGTAGGCCGGGAAGCGGACGCCGCCTCGGCTGCACACCACGGTCTCCGCGCCGCCCTGGTGGCCCATGGCGCAGAGGTGTTCCATCAACGCGGCCGCATCCTCCCCCCCGTGGTCCTTGGTGCAGAGCACGGTGGTGACGGGTTGGTGGAGCAGCTCCTTGGAGTGGAAACCGAAAAGATCCGAGGCGGCGCGGTTGATGGTCTCGATGCGGCCCGTCTCATCGGTGGTGATGATGCCGTCCACCGTGGTGTTGAGCAGCATGCGAGCCCACTCTTCATGCTCGCGGATGATCGCCTCGGCTTGGTGACGCTCCCCGATGTCGGTGAAGACGGCCAGGTAGTAGGCGGGCCGGTCGTGCTCGTCGAAGGCGGCGTTGATGGTCAGCCACTGGGGGTAGACGTCACCGTCCTTGCGCCGATTCCAGATTTCCCCCTGCCAATGGTGTTCCTGCTTGAGTGTCTGCCACATGGACTCGTAAAAGCCGAGGTCGTGGTGGCCGGAGGAGAAGAGCGCCGGGGTCTTGCCGATCACCTCATGGGGTGAGTATCCGGTAATCCGCGTGAACGCCGGATTGATGCGGAGGATCACGTTCTCCGCGTCGGTCAGCATCAGCCCCTCATGCATGTGTTCGAAGGCCGTCTCCGCCAGCATCAATTGTTCTTGCTGAAAACGGCGTGCGGTGACGTCCCGGAGGATCGCGATCAGCCGGACCGGTTCGGCGCCCGCGGGGCGGTGGACGCGGATGAACCACTCTCCCCGGAAGGTGGTGCCGAAGGCGGTGCGGTGACCCAGTTCCCCCGACCACACGCCGCTGTGCGTCAGCGTGTGGTGGAGGGTCTCGCCATTGGCCTCTTCGCTTTCCAGGAAAGGAGCGCGGGCGCCCACCACGGACTCGGGGGCATGTCCCGTCAACCGCTGATAGGCGGCGTTGGCGTAGAGCACGGCGGGGCCGCCATCCTGCTCGAAGCCAAAGTCCGTCACTAGGATCGCGTCGCGGCTATGCTCCAGCGCGGCACGGAGCAGCTCGCCGTCCAGGGGGGCGGCGGCGGCAGCGTCGGGCGTGGAGTGATCGTCGGACATGGAGTGCACAGTACCTTGGCTGGGAGGCGCCATTGTATGCCAATTGGTGTCTTTGCATACGGGGATTGCTTCGCTGCGCTCGCAATGACGGTGGTTGCGCGCGGCATGACGGTGGTTGCGTGCGCAATGACGGTGGGCGGTGCTAGACGGTGGTGGGTGCTCGGATTGACGTTGGGTGGTGCTTGACGGTGGCGTGCTCGGAAAGGCAGGGGGGGACGTATTCGGCGGCGCTTCTTCCCTAAGCCCTGGTGATCTCCCGCCGGAGGGGTTGGTGCGCCCGGTTGCCGTCGGTGCCGTAGGTCAGAGAGCTATCTTCCTCTCCTCCGTGGGCAAGGATCTCGAGCAGGCGCCGGCGATAGGAGAGGTTGCGTTGAATCAGCCGGCCGTTGGCTTCGTTCAGCCGCTGCACCGCCGAGAGCTGTTCCTCGAGCCGTTCCCAGGCCCGGCGAAGCTCCGGTTCAGCCGTGCGCAACAGCACGCGGACGCCGGGGCGGCCTTCGGGCAGGCCGGTCTCACTGTAGACCTCCCGCCATCTTGCCTCCGCGGCCTCCAGGGCGGCGAGGCGTTCCGATTTGTCTTGCAACAGCGATTCCAGCCGGTCGAGATCCCCTTCACGCAGCATGCGGCCCTCGTCCTCCAGCGCGACCGCCACCTCCATGGCGGACGCGGTGCACGCTTCCACGCACAACCGAAGGCGTTCACTGAACTCCCGGTCCGTTCCGCTGGGCGAGGTGGGAAGATTCAATGTGGTATTACTCGTCGTTGATCAGCGCTTCGAGTTCCGCAAACTTGCGGGCGACCTTCTCGACGTCCACCGGATAGTCGCCCTTGGCGATCCGCTCCTTGATGGCGTCCACTCGCTCACGGTCGATCTCCGGGGTCTCTTCAATACGGTCTCGAATGGCCTGGAGACGATCCGACAGGGCCGCTTCGTCTCCGCCGCCGGTGCGCTCGGCACGGCCGGACGGGGCTCCGCCGCCGGCGCTCCCGTTGACCTTTTGGCCTTTGCCGAGGGTCAATGGGCTCTGCGTCGTCGGCCGGGGGCCATTATCAATCGGGTTGGACATCGGGCTCTCCTCAACCGGGCTGCTGTCTCGCAACATACGCTTGACCGTCGCGGCCGCACCGGCCGCAACTCCGCTAACAGTCCCTATCGGCCGCTTACCATAGAACTTTAGCCCCTTCGGGGCACATTGGAACACCTGTCATTAGAACACAACCTCGATCCGGTTGGGGGCGATGACGCGGCCTTGGATCTCGCGGCCGGAATCGAGGTTCCGCACCCGGATCCGGTCCCCTTCGCGCCCGTCCTGCAGCGCTTCGCCGCGACCGGTGATGTGAACCCCGCCGTTGCCGCCGGCCTCGATGATCACCTCGCCCCCGCGGCGGACCAGAAGCGGCTCCACCACGGCCTGTACCGTGAGGATATCCCCTTCCCGGACGGCGCGGCGGACCTCCAGCCCCAGAACCTCTTCGACTCGTGTGAACCATGCGTGACGGTTCCGGCTGACCTCCCGGGTGGCCAGCCGCAAATCGTCGGCGTGGACCCGGGTGCCCCGGCGTAACGGGCGGGCGGCCACCACCACCTCGGAGTGGATCTCCACCGTGACCGGAATGTATAGGCTCCAAGGCGCGCCACCGGGGCAGCGGACACCGACCGTGGTGGTGCGCAGCGGATCGCGGCCCGGAGGAAGAAAACCTTCCAGCGGCGCATCGCAAGCCTGGAGACGCAGCCGCGGATCGACCTGGGATGCGGTGACCACGACGGTTCCTCCATGGGTGTGCTCCAATGCCGCCCTTAGATACCGTTCCGCGGTTTGCTCAATGGCGGCGGTGGACTGGATCGCATCGTCCGCCGCCGCCCCGCAGGCGAGCGCCAGCGACAAAATAACGGCGGCCAAGTGCAAAGCGGGCGACAATAATCCGCCGCTCGGTCGATGGGATCCCTTGGGCCGATGGCGCGCCGCCCCCCCTGAACGCCTTGTTTCGGCGCTAACTGTCATGCCGTCGGCACCTCCGCCGGACGTTCTTTCTGCACGGATTGCAGCAACTATTATGCCCGATCACCCTACCGATAGTGCTTTCACCAGTTTGTAGAGGGGATTACCATGTCTCCGGGGAGCGGCGCCGCCGCGCTTTCGCCTTGCATGATGAGAGGAGTCTGAACGGGGATGGCCGGAATACTGGACTCCGTCGACCAGCGTACGCAGCTGGCCGGCCAGAATCGCATGGAATTGTTGCTCTTCCGGTTCGACGGAAGGCAGCGGTACGGGATCAATGTGTTCAAGGTCCGGGAAGTGATCCCGGCCATGGAGCTCCAACGGGTGCCCCACTCCCATCCGGTGGCCGTGGGCATCGCCCATATCCGTGGTCAGACCATCCCCGTGTTTGATTTGAGCCTGGCCACCAGCGGCCGTCCCCTGGAGAAGAAGGCCGGGAACTACATCATCATCTCCGAGTACAACCGGCAAGTGCAGGGGTTCCTGGTGGCCGGGGTCGACCGGATCATCAATATGAACTGGGAAGATGTATTGCCGCCGCCGTCCTCCGGCGCCGGCGGCAACTACCTCACCGCCGTCGCCCGGGTGGAAGGGGAGATGATCCAAATCATCGATGTGGAGAAGGTGTTGGCGGAGGTAAACGCCGCCGGCGGGGCCGATATCCATGAGACCGAGGGTGGGGGGGTTGATCACATCA
>SKYL01000245.1 GCA_007127935.1 Halorhodospira sp.
CCAGTGGAACGTGCCACCCGATGACCAACGATAACCCGTTCGCCCACCAGGAGCGCCTGCCCCGCAACGACGAGCACATGACCCGCGAGTCGTGGAAGATCTTTCAGATCATGGCCGAGTTCGTGGAGGGCTTCGAGCGCCTCTCCTCCATCAAGCCGTCGGTGAGCATGTTCGGCTCGGCCCGTGTGGCACCGGACCACCCATACTACCGGCTGGCCGAAGAGATCGCGCGCGCTTGCTCCGACGCCGGCTTCTCGGTGGTCAGCGGGGGCGGGCCCGGCATCATGGAAGCAGCCAACAAGGGCGCCCAAGCGGGAAAATCCCTCAGCATCGGCCTCAACATCCAACTGCCGCAGGAGCAGGCCGGCAACCCTTACCAGGACGTGGCGCTCCACTTCCGCCACTTCTTTTCCCGGAAGGTCATGTTCGTGAAGTACGCCTCCGCCTATGTGGTCCTTCCCGGCGGCTTCGGCACCCTGGACGAACTGGCGGAGATCCTCACCCTGGTGCAGACCGGCAAGACGCGGCGGATCCCCATCATCCTGGCCCACTCGGGTTACTGGGAAGGGCTGGTGCAGTGGTTCCAGGACCGCCTGGTGGCGGACGGCGCCATCGATGCCGACGACCTGCACCTGTTCCGGGTCGTGGACGAACCGCAGGCCGTGGTGGAGGCCATCTTCGAGCACTACGAACACCGCGGCTTCGAGCCATCGGTCCGCGAGCGCGAGATCCTACTCGACCTCTAGGGACGCGCTGAGCAAGTGCCCCTCTACGTCATTGCGAGCGTAGCGAAGCAATCTCCATGGGTTGGCATCAAAGTGCGGGAGATTGCTTCGCTACGCTCGCAATGACGGGGCGTACGGCGCTTCTCTAGCCGTCGGCGGGTTCCAGCTTGGCAAAGCCGGCCACTAACCACTTCGTCCCGGCACCATCAAAACGCACTTGGACCCGGGCGTTGGCGCCACTCCCTTCCCAGGCCAACACCACACCCGCCCCAAACGTCGCGTGCTTCACCCATGCACCCAGCTGAAGCCCTGGCGGCCCCTGCTCCGCCGCCCACGGACGCCGCACCCGCGGCGCTACCTGCGGTGCCGATTCGGACGTGCCGGTCCGGCGAACCGAGAACCGGGGGCGGACCTCCTCCAGGAAGTCAGCCGGAATCTCCCGCAGAAAGCGGGACGGCGCCCCCACCTGCGGCACCCCGTGGACACGCCGGCGTTCCGCCCAGGTGAGGTACGCCCGCTCCCGGGCCCGGGTCAGACCGACGTAGCAAAGCCGCCGTTCCTCCTCCAGACGGCCCGGCTCCTCGATGGAAAGCCGGTGGGGGAAGAGCCCTTCCTCCACCCCCACCAGGAAGACCACCGGGAACTCCAGCCCCTTGGCGGAGTGGAGCGTCATCAATTGGATCGCATCGGTGCCGTCGTCGGCCTGCCCTTCCCCCGCCTCTAGGGCGGCGTGGGAGAGGAACGCCGTCAGCCGGTCCATCCCTTCTTCCGCCTCCCCGTACTGCTCGAACAGCCGGGCTGCGGTGACCAACTCGTCCAGGTTTTCCACGCGGCTCTCACCCCGCTCACCGTCCATCTGGTGGTGGGCCCGAAGACCGGCACGGGTAATGGCGATTTCAACCTGCTCGTCCAGCGGGCGTCCCGCCGTTTCCGCCTCCAGGCGATCCAGCAACTCCAGGAAGGCCACCACCGCCTTGCGGGCACGGGTGGCCAACTGGGTGCCCGCCGCCAGATCCCGGGCCGCAGCCCCGAGGCTGATACCACCGGCGCGTGCCGCCTGGCGCAGCGTCTCTACGGTGCGCTCTCCGATCCCCCGGGGCGGGGTGTTCACCACCCGCTCAAAGGCCGCGTCGTCGTGGCGGTTCACCGTCAGGCGGAGGTAGGCCAGGGCATCCTTGATCTCCGCCCGTTCGAAGAAGCGCAGACCGCCGTAGACCCGGTAGGGCAAGCGTTCCGCCAACAGCGCCTCTTCCAGGGCGCGGGACTGGGCGTTGGAGCGGTAGAGCACGGCGAAGTCGCCACGGGCGTGGTGCCCTTCGGTCAGGTGGCCGCGGATGCGCTCCACCACCCAGCGCGCCTCATCGGTCTCGTTGAAGGCGGCGTAGACCACCAGCGGCTCGCCCCGCGCCCCCGATGTCCATAGCGCCTTGCCCATGCGATCCGTGTTGTGGGCGATGAGCCCATTGGCGGCGTTGAGGATGGTGGCGGTGGAGCGGTAGTTCTGCTCCAGGCGAATCACCCGCACATCGCCCATCTCGTCGCGGAAGCGCTGCAGATTCTCCACCAAAGCACCGCGCCAGCCGTAGATGGACTGATCGTCGTCGCCGACGACGAAGACCTCCTGACCCGGGCCCGCCAGCCGCTTCAGCCACTCGTATTGCAGGGCGTTGGTGTCCTGGAACTCGTCCACCAGTAGGTGGCGGAAACGCCGGCGGTAGTGCTCCAGGAGGTCGGTATGGCTACCCAGGAGTTCGTAAGAGCGCAGCAACAGTTCGGCGAAGTCCACCAGGCCGCCGCGCTGGCACGCATCCTCGTAGTCGCGGTAGACCTCCAGCATCTCGGCCTGGTAGTCGGACTCGGGCTGCGGCAACACGTCGGGGCGTAGGCCCTCTTCCTTGCAGCCGGCGATGTAGCCCCGGACTTGGCGCGGCGGAAAGCGGCGCTCGTCGCTGCCCCGGGCTCGTAACACCCGTTTGACGATTCGCAATTGGTCGTCGGCGTCGAGGATTTGGAAGGTGGCAGGCAGTTCCGCCTCATCGGCATGGAGCCTTAACAAGCGGTGGGCAATGCCGTGGAAGGTGCCGACCCACACGCCGTTGGTGGCCATCCCTAGCATCTGTCCGATCCGGCCGCGCATCTCGCCGGCGGCCTTATTGGTAAACGTCACCGCCAGCAGGTCGTAGGGGGACGCACCTTCGTGGCGCACCAGCCAAGCGGCCCGGCGGGTCAGCACCCGGGTCTTGCCGCTGCCGGCCCCGGCCAGGATCAGCACCCGGCCCGGTGCGGTGCTGACCGCCTCCCGCTGCTCGGCGTTGAGACCGTCCAGGAGTTCCGGCGGCGCCATCATGGTCAAGCGGCGGCGGTGATATGGAGGGTCGGATCGGCCACGGCGGGCATACGGGCGATGGCTTCGGCCAATTGCTGCAGCGTGGCCGCCCGCGCCGACCCCGCCCGCCAGTAGAGCGCCAGTTCACGTGTCGGGGCGGGGGCCTCGAACGGGCGGATGGCGACGGCTTGGTGGTCGGGGCCCCGCCGGGAGGCGGCCGCCGCCAAGGCCGGCAACAGGGTGGCGCCCACCCCGGCGGCCACCATCTGGCGCAGCGTCTCCAGGCTGGTGGCCCGGAACGGCGCGGCCTCGCCGGCGTCGGCGTGGCGGCAGATCTCCAGCGCCTGCTGGCGCAGGCAGTGGCCCTCCTCCAGGAGCATCAACTCGACATCCCGCAATTCCTTCAGCGTGACCGGTTCCGGGCGGTCCAGCGGGTGTCCGGTGGGGACGGCGAAGTAGAACGGCTCTACACAGATGGTGGCGCTGACCAGCCCCTCATCGGCCACCGGCCGCGCCAACAACGCGCCGTCCAGGGTTCCGGCCCGCAGCCGGTCCAGCAGGCGGTCGGTGAGATCCTCGCGGAGGATCAGACGCAGGTTCGGGAAGGTGTAGGCCAACTCGGGGATAACGTGGGGGAGGAGGTACGGGGCCGCCGTGGGGATCACCCCCAGCCGCAGATCTCCCGTCATCGGCTCGGCCTGGGCACGGGCGGTGTTCACCAGGTCGTCGGCCTCGGCCAGGATGCGCGCTGCCCGCTCGGCCAGGTCCTCGCCCAGCGGGGTCAACAGGACCCGCCGCCGGTTCCGCTCCACCAGCTGGACACCGAGGTAGGTCTCCAATTTCTTCAGCTGGGTGGAGAGCGTGGGCTGACTGACGTAGCAGGAGCGCGCGGCGCGGCCGAAGTGGCGATGCTCGGCCACGGCCACCAGGTACTTCAAATCCCTCAGGTTCATTGCAGTCCGTTACTCCACGGTTACCGACTTGGCGAGGTTCCTGGGCTTATCCACATCGGTGCCCCGCAACACCGCCACATGGTACGCCAATAACTGGAGCGGGACCGTATGCACCACCGGAGAGATCGGTTCCGGCACGGCCGGCACCGGAACCACTTGGTACTCGTCTGCGGCGCGGAAGGTGGTGGCATCGTCGGCAAAGACGTAGAGCCGTCCTCCGCGCGCCCGGACCTCTTGAAGATTGGACCGCAGCTTGTCCAGGAGTTCATCCTGCGGCGCCACGGCCACCACCGGCATCTGTTCATCCACCAGGGCCAGCGGGCCGTGCTTCAATTCCCCGGCCGGGTAGGCCTCGGCGTGGATGTAGGAGATCTCCTTGAGCTTTAGCGCCCCTTCCAGCGCCACCGGGTAGTGCGCGCCACGCCCCAGGAAGAGGGCGTGGTGGCGATCGACGAAGTGTTCCGCCAACCCCGCGATCCGATCCTCCAGTTGCAGGGTGCGCTCCAACGCGCCCGGCAGCGCCGCCGCCGCCTCCACCAGCAGCTGCTCGCTCTCCGCACGGTCCCGGCGCGCCGCCAAGGAAGCCACCAACAGGAGGAGGGCGGTCAACTGGGTGGTGAAGGCCTTGGTGGACGCCACCCCGATCTCCGGTCCGGCGCGGGTCATCAGGGTCAGGTCCGACTCCCGCACCAGGGAGCTTTCCGGCACATTGCAGATGGCCACCACGCCGGCGTAGCCGAGGCGGCGTCCCTCGCGCAGCGCCGCCAACGTATCCGCCGTCTCGCCGGACTGGGAGATCACCACCAGCAGG
>SKYL01000297.1 GCA_007127935.1 Halorhodospira sp.
CCTCACCAACCTGGAGCCGGGGGACGTCCTCTTCATCGACGAGATCCACCGCCTCTCCCCGGTGGTGGAAGAGGTCCTCTACCCGGCGATGGAAGACTTCCGCATCGACATCATCATCGGCGAAGGCCCGGCGGCCCGGGCCATCAAGCTCGATCTGCCGCCGTTCACCCTGGTCGGCGCCACCACCCGCGCCGGCCTGCTGACCTCGCCGCTGCGGGCGCGCTTCGGTATCGTCCAACGGCTCGCCTACTACCCGCTGCCGGAACTGGCGGAGATCGTGCGCCGCTCCTGCCGGCGCCTCGGCATCGCCGCCGACGCCGGCGGCACCGAGGAGATCGCCCGGCGGGCGCGGGGAACTCCCCGCGTCGCCAACCGTCTACTTCGACGGGTCCGGGACTTCGCCGAGGTGCGCGCCGACGGCCGCATCACCGCACAAGTGGCGGCGAAGGCCATGGAGCTGCTGAACGTCGACCGCCACGGCTTCGACGAACAGGACCGCCGCTTACTGGAGGCCATCGTCCACAAGTTCGGCGGCGGCCCGGTCGGGTTGGACAACCTGGCGGCGGCGGTAGCGGAAGAGCGCGGCACGCTGGAGGAAGTGGTGGAGCCTTACCTGATCCAAGAGGGCTACCTGATGCGCACCCCGCGGGGGCGGGTGGCCACGGCGCACACCTACGCCCTGTTCGGCCTGACGCCGTCGGACCCGGACCTCTTCGACGGAGAGCCGACCTCTTAATGGAGATTGCTTCGCTGCGCTCGCAATGACGGAATGAGGGTTTACCACGTCTTGTCGCCGCCCCGCCATGCCGATACATTGTGCCGGGGCGTTCGCCCGACCGGGGCGGCGCCGTAACGGAGTCGTGATTTTTCGATGAGTGCCGACGTATCCATTACCCGCCTGATCCTGGACGCCAGCTTCCTGGTCCAGTTCGTGATGCTGCTGCTGGTGGCGGCGTCCATTTCGTCGTGGGCGCTGATCCTGCTCAAGCGCAATGTCCTCAAGAGCGCCGAGGAGAGCGCCGTCGCCTTCGAGGATGAGTTCTGGGCCGGCGGCAACCTGGCCGAGATCTACCGCGATCTCTCCCACGCCGAGAGAGAGCGCTGCGGCATGGAGCGCATCTTCCGCGCCGGGTTTCAGGAGTTCTCCCGCATGCGCAAGCAGACCGGCGCCCCGCCGGCGGCGGTGGTGGAGGCCGCCCACCGGGCCATGCGGGTCTCGTTGACCCGGGAACTGGACGGCGCCGAACGCCACCTGCCGTTCCTGGCCACCGTCGGCTCCGTCAGCCCCTATGTCGGACTCTTCGGGACCGTATGGGGCATCATGAACGCCTTCCGGGCGTTGGCCGATCAACACCAGGCGACCCTAGCCACCGTGGCGCCGGGGATCGCGGAGGCCCTTATTGCCACCGCACTGGGGCTCTTCGCCGCCATCCCGGCGGTGGTCGCCTACAACCACTACAACAACCGGGTGGAGCGCCTGGGCAGCCGCTACGAGACCTTCGTCGAGGAGTTCATCAGCATCCTCGAACGGCACACCCACACCGCCGTCGCCACGGCAACGAGGTAGGCGCGGCCATGGCCCGGGTCACACCCACCGGTGCCCGCCGCGTACGCCGCCGGCCGATGTCGGAGATCAACGTGGTCCCGTATATCGACGTCATGCTGGTGCTGCTGGTGATCTTCATGGTCACCGCGCCGCTGCTCTACCACGGCGTCGATCTGGAGTTGCCCCAGGTGGCCAGCCGCCCGCTGGACGACGACGAGCGGGAACCGCTCATCGTCAGTCTCGACGCCGAGGGGCGGACCTATCTGAACCTGGTAGAGGAGCCGGAGCTCCCGCTGGAAGGACCCGCCCTGATGGAGACGGTCCGCTCTCTCCTTCAGGATGACCCCCAACGCCGGGTCCTGATCCGTGGAGATGAGGCGGTGCCGTACGGCCGCGTGGTGGAGGTCATGGCCGCGCTACAGCAGGCCGGGGCTCCCCGGGTAGGGCTGATGAGCCGGCCGCCCGACGTGGGAGGCTGACCGGGCGGTGTTGGAGGCGGCACAGAACTCTCCGGCCCGCTTCGTGGCCTACTCGGTGGTGGGCCATGTGATAGTGTTCGGCTTGGTGACGATCAACCTCTCCCTGGCCCCCCGCACCGTCGCGCACCAGCCCGACGGGCCGGTGATCGAGGCCATGGTGGTGGACGCCCGGGAGGTGGAGGCCGAACTGGAGCGGCGACGCCTGCGGGACACGGTGGTCGAAGAGCCTGAGCCGGAACCCGAACCGGATCCGATATCGGAGCCCGAGCCCGAGCCGGAACCAGAGCCCGAGCCCGAGCCGATTCGGCAACCGGAGCCGGAACCCGAGCCAGAGCCAGAACCCGAGCCCGAGCCCGAGCCGGAACCGGAACCGGAGCCGGAGCCGGAGCCGGAGCCCCAGCCGGACCCGGAACTGGAGCGGCAACGTGAGCGGGAAGCCGCCGAGGCCCGGGAGCGGCAGCGGGCGGCCGAGCAGGAGCGCCTGCGGCAGCAGGCCCTGGAGGAAATGCGGCGCATCGATGAAGAAGAGCGCCGGCGCGCCCTGGAGGCGGAACGCCAACGGCTGGAAAGCGAACGACTGGAGGCCGAGGAGGAGCGCCGGTTGGCCGGACTGGAACGGCGTTACGAAAGCGCCATCCAACGGGCGGTGCGGAGCGCGTGGCGGCGTCCCGGCGGCCTACCGGACGGCCTGGAGGCCGAGGTCCGGGTCACGTTCTCCCGCACCGGCGACGTGCGCCGGGTGGAGATCGTCAGCGGCAGCGGCAACACCGCCTTCGACCGCTCAGTGGAACAGGCGGTGCTCCGCGCCTCACCGGTGCCGTTTCCGGATGAACCGGCGCTGCAACAGAGGATGCAGACCATTCGATTCCGCTTCGCCCCAGACCGGAGTTAACCGGACGTGACACAGACGCAGATCAAACCTTGGATTCCCGCCCTGGCGGCCCTGTTGTTTCTAGCCGTCGGCACGGCGCGGGCCGATGACGTGGTGATCGACATCATCGGCGGCATCGAGGGCGCCATCCCGGTGGCGGTGGTGCCCTTCCGCGGCGATCGCGAATCGGAGCGGCTCGGTGTCGACGTGGCTGAGATCATCGCCGCCGACTTGGCCCGCAGCGGGCGTTTCGACATCCTGCCCCGGGAAGAGGTCATCTCCACCCCCGACCGGCTGGAGGCGGTCCGCTTCTCCCGCTGGCGCGCCCTGGGCGTCGACCACCTGGTGGTGGGAGAGATGCGCAGCATCGGGGACGGACGGCATGAGGTCCGCTACGAGTTGCTGGACGTCTACCAGGGGCGGCGGGTGGAAGGCCGCCGCTTCCGCGCCGACCAACGCCACCTCCGCGTCCTCGCCCACACCATCGCTGACGCGGTCTTCGAGGAGCTCACCGGCATCCCAGGCGCCTTCGCCACCCGCATCGCCTACGTCGCCGTGGAGGAAGACGGCGACGGCCGGAAACACCGGCTGGTCGTGGCCGACGCCGACGGTTACCGGCCCCAGACCATTCTAACGTCGCGGGAGCCGCTGATTTCCCCCGCTTGGTCGCCGGACCGGGAGCGTCTGGCCTATGTCTCCTTCGAGGGCCGGCGTTCCGAGGTCTTCGTACAACACGTCGCCACCGGCGAGCGCCAGCGGGTCGCCAGCTTCGAGGGCATCAACAGCGCCCCCGCATGGTCCCCCGACGGCAGCCGCCTGGCGGTGACCCTCTCCCGCGGCGGATCGGCCAACATCTACGTCATCGAACTGCGCAACGGCGCGGTGACCCGGCTCACCGACCACTGGGCCATCGATACCGAGGCGGCGTGGAGCCCCGACGGGCGGTGGATCTACTTCACCTCCGACCGCGGCGGCCGGCCTCAGATCTACCGCATGCCTTCCCGCGGCGGACGCGCCGAGCGGATCACCTACGATGGCGGCTACAACGCCCGCCCGACGCTCTCTCCGGATGGCGAGCACATGGCGATGGTCCACGGCCGGGACGGCAGGTACTATATCGCCGTGATGGACATGGTGACCGAGGAAGTCCGGGTGGTGAGCCACGGCCCCTACGACGAGTCGCCCAGCTTCGCGCCCAACGGCGTGATGGTCATCTACACCGCCGGAGGCGCCGGGGATTCGCGCCTCCATACCGCTTCTCTTCAAGGCGGCGCGGTGGCCCCCATCCGGGGGGGTGAAGACGAGAACATCCGGGTGCGGGAACCGGCATGGTGACCCCCCGACAAACGTGACGAGAACGGAGCAAACGCCCCATGATAAACCGTACGTTTTGGATTTCCGGCCGCCTCGGCGGCGTGATGGTGGTAACTGGCGCGCTGGTATTGACGGCGTGCGCGCCGCGAGAAGTCGTAGATGAGGTGGACGCCGAACCGGTGGCGGTGGAAGTGGAACGTGACCCGGAGGCCCGGGAAGTCGCCCCAGCGGATCCCGCCGAGGTGGAGGCGCTTCGCCTGCGTGAAGAGGCGCTGGCGCGGGGGCTGGACCCCGACGACCCGCTGGACGCTGCGATCCTGGCCGACCCCGACAGCCTCCTTGATGTTCGCCGGGTCCACTTCGCCTTCGACTCCAGCGAGATCCGGGATGAGGACATGCCGATCCTGGAGGCCCACGCCGACTTCCTTGGCGAGCACCGGAACCGGCGTATGCTCATCGAAGGCCATACCGACGAGCGTGGCTCCCGGGAGTACAACCTGGCCCTGGGCGAGCGCCGTGCCGAGGCGGTCAAGCGTTTGCTGATGGCCAAGGGGGTTAGCTCCCAAC
>SKYL01000131.1 GCA_007127935.1 Halorhodospira sp.
GGCCGACGACCCGGCCCTCGCCGAGGAGGGCGGAGCCGACGCCGAGGGGGAGGCGCTGCCGTGGTACGAGGTGGAGGTCATTGTCTTCCGGCAGTGGGAGCGGGGCGGCCGCGACCGGGAGCGTTGGCCGTCCGGCGTTCGGGACCCCCACTACCCGCTGTGGCAGGTGCCGGCGGGTTGTAACGGCGCCCTGTCCTCCGCCACCACGCCGGTACGGGAACCCGACGTTGAAGAACCGAGGGCCGTGGCCGCGGCGGAGATCGCGCGGGAGTCGGCGGCGAACCCCGAGGCAGCCGAGGAAGCGTGGGAGATGCCCGTGTTCGAGTGTCTCCCCGGCGAGGCCTTGCAGATGCGGGGAATCTGGGACGCCCTGCGCCGCTCCGGGGACTACCGCGCCGTCTACCACCTGGGCTGGCGCCAGCCGGGCCTGGACGAAGAGCACTCCATTGCCGTGCCGGTACCGGTCTATTGGCAACCGCCGCCGGTGGAAGAGATCATGGGCCTCGTGCCGGCGCCGCCGCGCCTTCAGCCCGAGGTCTACGGACTGATCCGGCTCTACCGGGAGCGGTTCCTCCACGCCGTGGTGGACCTGCGGTTCCTGCGCACCGGCTCAGGTGCGGAAGTGGAGATCGAAGAGATGCTGCGGGCGCCGGTCCACGAGATGCGCCAGAGCCGCCGCATGCGCAGCAGCGAACGCCACTACCTGGACCACCCCGCCCTCGGCGTCATCATTGAGGTCCGGTTCATCGAGAAAGACGAAACCTCGGAAGACTAGGGAACCGCTCTGTCCGGCGCCGGCAGGCGGCCCAGGAGTTGGCGGACCGACTCCATGCCGTAGTAGAGGTGCTCCTTGATCTCGTCCATGGAGACGATCTGACCGCAGTGGCCGGCGGCCCAGTTGGCCACCACCGCGCAGTGGGCGTAGGCCAACTCCGCCTCCCGTGCCAGGGCGGCCTCCGGCATGCCGGTCATGCCCACCAGGTGGCACCCGTCCCGGCGCATGCGTTCGATCTCCGCCGCGGTCTCCAGACGCGGCCCCTGGGTGGCCCCGTACGTCCCGCCGTCGACGAAGTCGACACCGGCCTTCTCCGCCGCCGCCTTGAGCCGATCCCGCAACCCCGCATCGTACGGATAGGTGAAGTCGATATGGGTGACGTGGGAGAGATCCTGCTCGAAGAAGGTGCAACGGCGCGAGTGGGTGTAGTCGATGATCTGATCGGGGATAACGATCCGCCGCGGGCCGTACGGCTCGCCGATACCGCCCACCGCCGCCACCGCCACCACATGGGTCGCGCCCAGGTGGCGCAGCGCCCAGATGTTGGCCCGGTAGTTGACCTTATGGGGCGGGATGTTGTGCCCGTAGCCGTGACGGGCCAGAAAGATCACGTCGTAACCGCGGAAACAGCCGTGGATCAACGGTGAAGAGGGCTCCCCGTACGGGGTGCGCACTACCTCGCGCCGCGTGATCTCCAACCCTTCCAGGGAGGTGAGTCCGGTGCCGCCGATGATCGCCACGCTCATCCGCGTTGCTCCACTTCCCGCGCCACGGCATAGATCCCCGGCGCGTTGCGCCCCAGCCCCCGATAATCCATGCCGGCCCCGAAGACGTAACGGTCGATGACGTTGAGCCCGACAAAGTCGGCCTCCAGGCCGCTGTACTTGCGGTCGTGAACCTTATTGACCAGCACCGCGCTGTAGACCGCCCGCGCCCGCTGCCGCCGGCACGCCTCCATGATGGCCGCCAGCGTCCGCCCCTCGTCGAGGATGTCGTCGACCACCAGGACCGTACGGTCCTCCATCGGCGTTTCCGGGTGGGCGTGCCAGATCAGCTCCTTGCCGCGGATCCCGCCGTGATAGCGGGTGGCATGGACGTAATCGACCTCCAGCGGAAAGTTGAGCTTGGAGAGCAGCCGCCCGGCGGGGATCATCCCGCCGATCATCACCCCGAGGATCAGCGGTTGCATCCGCCCCAACTCGGCGGTGATCCCCTCCGCCATCCGGTCCAGGGCCTGCTCCACTTCCTCCGGCGGATGCAGCAGCTCCGCTCCCCGCAACTCCTCGGCCTCACTCCACGGCATCGGGTCTCGCCTTCATTACCACAAATGTCGGCGCAGTATACCGTTACAGCTCCAACTCGTCTTCCGGGTCCGGGTCGTACTCCCGGACCGCGGCCACCGCCTCGGCCCACTCCGGGCTCCGCAGCAGCGTCGCCCGATCCGGTACCGGCCGGCCGTGGAGGCGGGCCAACCGCATGGCGGACGCCGGATCAGGGTGCGTCCCTACCGCCTCGATTACCGGCGCCACCTGCTCATGGGCACAGACCAGGGCGGCATCGCAGCCGGCGTTCAGCGCGGCCTCGATCCGCTGCTCCATATCCCCGATGCTGGCGGACGCCTCCATCCCCAGATCGTCGGAGAAGACCGCCCCCTGGAAGCCGATACGCCGCCGCAGGATGTCGCGGACCCACAGCGTGGAGAAGCTGGCGGGGCGATCGTCGACCTCGGGATAGACCACGTGGGCGGTCATCATGGCCGGCAACCCGGTGGCCGCGAGCCGTTGGAACGGTACCAAGTCGGCCGCCGCGATCTCGGCCAGGGTGCGATTGTCCTGGGGCAAGGCCACGTGGCTGTCGGCGGCCACCGAGCCGTGACCGGGGTAGTGCTTGCCCACGGCCGCCATCCCCGCCTCCCGCATGCCGCGCACCCAGGCGTGGCCCAGGCTCGCCACCACGGCGGCGTCGCGATGGAAGGCCCGCTGCCCGATGACGTGGCTGATCCCCCGGCCCAGGTCGAGGACCGGGGCGAAACTGAGGTCGACCCCGCAGGCACGCAACTCCGCCGCCATCAGCCAAGCCGTGGTCCGGGCCAGCCGGCGGGCGCGGTCGGGATCGTGGTCGTAGATCGGCCCCAGGGCCCCCGGCGCGGGCAAGCGGGTAAAGCCGGTACGGAACCGCTGCACCGCCCCGCCCTCCTGATCGACGGTGATCAAGAGCGCGGGGGCACGAACCCCGTGGATTGCATCACAGAGCGCGGTCAGTTGCTCCGGGTCGCTGTAGTTGCGCGTGAAGAGGACCACGCCGCTGACCGCCGGATGGGCCAGCATCTCCCGCTCCGTAGCCGTCAGGACCGTCCCCTCGATCCCCACCATCAATGGCCCCAAGGTCACGCGCTCGTCTCCTTTGTCCAGCACGGCGGCCCGTGTTCCGGTCCGGCCTCGCCGATCCAGACCGGGGTACCGCATGGTACCGATTCGAACAAGCGGGCGACATCACCGTTGCGCATCCGGATACAACCGTGGGACGCGGGCACGCCCATCGGCGCATCGTCCGGACAGCCGTGGATATAGATGAACCGCCGCATGGTGTCCACCAAGCCGAGCCGGTTGCGCCCCGGCTCCAATCCGGAAAGCCAGAGGATACGGGTGAGGATCCAATCCCGCTCCGGCTCCCGGGCGGCCAGCTCCGGCGTCCAGATCTCACCGGTGGGCCGCCGCCCCACGAAGACCGCCCCCGGCGGCTGCCCGGCGCCGATCCGCGCCCGCACCATGTGCCAACCCCGGGGCGTCCCGCCGCTGCCCGTGCGCTCACCCGGTGGCGCGACACCGGTGGAGACGGTCCAAACGGTCTCGCGCCGCCCCTCCCGGTGGAGAGTCAACTCCTGCCGGGGCAGGGAGACCGAAAGCCAGACCCGTTCGTCCCGCCGCGCCACTACACCGCCCACTCCCGGTACGGGTGGCGCACCAGACATACGTTGTAGTAGCGGCGGTCGTCGGAGACCTCCTCCCCGGTCCACGGCGGTTTCACGAACGGCTCATCCGGCGCGCCAAGCTCGATCTCCGCCACCACCAAGCCGGCGTTCTCCCCCTCGAAGACGTCGACCTCCCAGGTATGCCCGTGCCACGGCACGCGGTAACGGGTCTTCTCGATCAACGGCCGGCGGCAGAGCCGATCGAGCATCTCCTCGGCGTCGGTCACCGGGATCGGGTACTCATACTCCAGCCGCTCGATCCCCAACGTGGCGCTCTTGATATTCAGCCACGCCTCCGAGCCCGCCACCCGAACCCGGATCGACGCGCTCTCCGCCTCCCCCAGATATCCCTGGCGCATCCGCCGGCCGCCGTCGGCGTGCGCCCTCCATTGATCGCTGGATAACAAGAACTTACGCTCTACTTCTCGTGCCACCTGAGAGCCCCCTTTAGCTCTGCCTGATACTTCCTTGATGCGGCAACCATACCGCGATTGTGAATGAACATGGCATTTCGCGCCCATCCCCCTTTATGAGTAAACTACCGCCGCCGCCGCCAACGGGAGTCAACGATGCCGAATCTGATCTTGCTACGCCACGGCCAAAGCCAGTGGAACTTGGACAACCGCTTCACCGGTTGGCACGACGTCGACCTCACCGAGCGCGGGGTGACCGAGGCCCGCCGCTCCGGCCAACTGCTGCGGGAGCACGGCCTCGAGGTGGAGATCGCCTTCACCTCCGTCCTCAAACGCGCCATCCGCACCCTCTGGCTGGCGCTGGAGGAGATGGACCGGATGTGGATCCCCGAACACAAGGACTGGCGGCTCAACGAGCGCCACTACGGCGCCCTGACCGGCCTCAACAAGGCGGAGACGGCCAAAAAGTACGGCAATGAGCAGGTCCACATCTGGCGCCGCAGCTACGATACGCCCCCACCGCCCCTGGACGACGACGACCCCCGCCACCCCCCCCCGGGCCCACGCTCCGCCGGCATCGACCC
>SKYL01000168.1 GCA_007127935.1 Halorhodospira sp.
CGCGCAGTGGGTCGCCGATCCCGGTCCCCGCCCCCGGTGATCGGCAATCCCTGCCGCAAACACCGCTACGGCGGGGGGATGCAACTAGTGTGGTAGCGGATCGTCCGGCCGGATCGTTACCGGTTCAAGGAGCGGTTGGCCGTCCAGGTGGGGAATCCCGCCGCGTAGCTCCAATCGCCCCTGGACGAACCACCGTACCGCCAGCGGATAGATCCGGTGCTCTTGGGTCAGCACTCGACGGGCGAGGGTGTCGGGGCCGTCATCCGGTTCGATGGGGACCCGCGCCTGGATGATGGATGGCCCCGCGTCCAACTCCGGGGTGACGAAGTGGACGGTGCAGCCGTGCTCCCGGTCGCCCGCTTCCAGCGCCCGCCGGTGGGTGTGGAGGCCGCGGTAGAGGGGTAGCAACGAGGGGTGGATGTTGAGCAGGCGCCCCTCGAAACGGCGGACGAAGCCTTCGCTGAGGATGCGCATGAACCCGGCCAGGACCACCAGGTCGACGCCGGCGTCCTCCAGCGCCTCCGCCACGGCGGTGTCGAAGGTCTCGCGGTCAGGGTAGTCGTGGTGTTGGATCACCCGTCCCTCGACTCCGGCCTCGGCCGCCCGCTGCAGGGCATACGCCTCGGGGCGGTTGCTGACGACCAGGCGGACCGGCGCCGGGATCGATCCGGCGGCGGCAGCGTCGAGGATGGCCTGGAGGTTGCTGCCGCTGCCGGAGACGAGGACGCCGATCCCCGGCGCGGTGGGGCCGTTGCCGGCTCCCATTATGTCCGAGCCCCTCGCGGGAACCGGACCCGAGGCTCCCCGTCGTCCGCCGGGACCAGGCGGCCGATCTCCCAGGCGGTTTCGCCGTGTTCGTTGAGCAGTGCCACCGCACGCGCCGCATGCTCCGGCGCCACGCAGGCGACGAAGCCGACGCCGCAGTTGAAGGTGCGCAGCATCTCCCCCTCTGCCACTTGCCCCCCTTCGGCGAGCCATTGAAAGACCGCGGGCCACGTCCACGGGTCGAGTTCGGCGGCACACGGATCGGGAAGCACGCGGGGCAGGTTCTCGGGGAGGCCGCCGCCGGTGATGTGGGCGAACGCCTTGACCGGGACGGCCGCGGCCAGCGCCAATGCGGCGCGGACGTAGATCCGGGTGGGGGCCAGCAGGGCGTCGAGCAGCGGGGTGCCGTCGGGCAGTCGTGCCGCTTCCGGCCCGCCGGGCTCTCTCTCCCGATGGCGCTCCAGGATCTTGCGGATCAGCGAGTAGCCGTTGGAGTGGGGTCCGGTGGAGGGCAGGGCGATCAGGGCATCGCCGGGGGTGGCGTGGCGACCGTCGATGATGCGGTCGTGCTCCACGACACCGACGCAGAAGCCGGCCACGTCGTAGTCCCCGGCGGCGTAGAGGCCCGGCATCTCGGCGGTCTCGCCGCCCAGCAGGGCCGCGCCGGCCTGGCGGCAACCGTCGGCGACGCCCTCCACCAGCGCCGCGGCCGCCTCCACATCGAGGCGGCCGGTGGCATAGTAGTCGAGGAAGAGCAGGGGTTCGGCGCCCTGGACGATGACGTCATTGACGCACATGGCCACCAAGTCGATACCCAGCTCCCGGTGGCGTCCGGCGTCGGCGGCCAACCGCAGCTTGGTGCCGACCCCGTCGGTGCCCGCCACCAACACCGGGCGGCGGTAACCGGCGGGGATCTCGATCAGTCCGCCGAAGCCGCCCAGCCCGCCCAGCACCTCGGGCCGCCGGGTGGCGGCCACGGCGGGCTTGATGCGCTCCACGAGGGCGTTGCCGGCGTCGATGTCGACACCGGCGTCGCGATAGGTCAGGGGATGCGAATCGTCCAACGGTCTTCTCCCAGTGGCCGGGCGCTCAACCTACCATAAGGTACGCCGAAAAACCCTCGGAAATCGGGGCCTGAACCCGGAAACCCCGCAAGCCGGCGCCTACATCGGCGAGCGTCCTCGTGGTATTTTAAGCCCCCGTTCGTCAGTCAACGCAGACCCGGCCCGCATGGCGCGATCCATCCAACGCGGTATTGCCGCCGCCCTTCGGCGAGGGGTGCAGATCTTCCTGGTCACTGTCGGTGTGTCGCTCACTCCGGTGGTCACGGCCGGGA
Source organism: Halorhodospira sp. (assembly GCA_007127935.1). Classification (GTDB taxonomy): domain Bacteria; phylum Pseudomonadota; class Gammaproteobacteria; order Nitrococcales; family Halorhodospiraceae; genus SKYL01. Next base: position 2,102 of record SKYL01000168.1, read on the forward strand.
CGTCGTTTTTTACCGTCGAAGTCCCGGTGGCCAGCCGCAGTGACGCGGACCGGGCCATCGCGGTGGAGGAAGGACTGTGGCGGATTCTGGCGCGGATGACCGGCGTCCATGATGGGCTGGAGGCGCATCCCGCCGGGCGGTTGTTGGACGACGCCGACCGCTTCCTGGAGGGCTTCCGGTACATCCGTGCCGAACAGGGACAGGCGGTGGAGCTGCGCTTTGACGGTGATGTGCTCCGCCAGCGGTTAGGGGAAGAGCGCATCCCCATTTGGGATGCCCACCGGGCGCCCGTGCTGGTCTGGGTGGCGATGGATGTGGACGGCCGCCGGGAGCTGTTGGGTCTAGGCCATGGCAGCGAGCTTTATCGGGTCTTTACCGGGACGGCACGGGAACGCGCCATCCCGTTGCTCTTTCCCATGCTCGATCTCGAGGATCGGCGCCAAGTGGGGTTCGTCCAGCTTTGGGGTGGGTTTGACTGGACCGTGAGGGAGGCCTCCCGGCGTTACGGCAGCGGGCCGGTGTTGGCGGTGGCGGTGCGGCAGTCGGCACAGACCGGTGCCTGGCGCGGCCGGTGGACACTCTACCTTGGCGATGAGCAAGTGGAGTTCCAGACCGGCCCCGGGTCGTTGCAGCGGATCGTGGAGGCGGGGTTCAACGAGGTCTCCGCCGTATTGGCGCAGCGTTATGCGGTGGTGCCCGGACGCTATGCCGGGCGGGTGTTGGAGATCGGTGTGGTCGGCGTCGACGGGCTTCGGGATTTTGCCGAGGTGATGGCGTACCTGGAAGGGATCAACGGTGTTTTGGAGGCCGATGTCTATCGTGTGTCCGAAGGGCGGATCGGGGTCCGGCTGACGCTGCAGCGGGACCCGGAGCGCGTCCTGGAGGAACTGAACACCGCGCCCTCCTTGATGGCCGAGGCGTTGCCCACGTTGGAGGCGGGGCGCGGGACCGCCGCGGAAGCAGCCCGCTCCTACCGTTGGCTGCGCTGATCCGGTTCTACCACTCGTAGGCCAGGTTGAGCAGCGTCACCGAGTCGTACCGCTTGGTCTCTGGGGGTGGATCGTTGTCATAGTCGTAGTTCAGTTGCAGGCTGGCCGAGAGGTTGCGGCGGAGCGGTACCCGTATGCCGCTGCGGGCGCTGGCGAACCAGCCGTCGCTCTCGTCGGTGGGGACCACCACCTCATGGTTGTGGAAGAGCTGCACCAAGCCGTCGTTGAGGGTCTGGCGGTAGTCCAGCGCCCAGCGGGTAGTCGTCTCGCTCTCTTGGTCTTCGTCATAGCGCCGTTGCCGCACGTAACTGGGACCTAGCTCCACCGAGAGTTGCAGGGCTTGGTGGTCGAAGAACTGGTAGCCGGCGCCGGTACCGACGATGGCGCGGTAGCGCAGATCGCGTTCTTTGTCTTGGAGGGCCGAAGTGTGCACGTCCCAGTACCATGGACCGCGTAGAAAGCGGTCGTAGCGGGCGAAGACGCGAGAGTTGTGGACGTCCTCCTCGCCTTCCGTCTTGCCGCGGTTCAGTTCCAGGCCGGCGGTGTACCGGTTGCGTTCCGTCCTATTCCGGAAGTCGATGGTGGCGTTGTAGCGTTCAGTGTCGGTATTGCCCTTGGTGACCATTGCGCCCAGTGAGGCGCGGGCCTCTCGATAACCGGCTTCTTCCGCTGAGGCGGTATGGAAGGCAGTGGCCACGGTCGCGGTGACGAGGAGCACCGCGACAGATCTGCTGCAGTGCATATTGTAATCCCATAAAGCGATCATCGTATTTCAGGGTAGCAGCGGTCGCCGGTCGCACCCAAAGGAAACGTTCAATTCGGATGTCATTGCGAGCGGTAGCCCGTCATTGCGAGCGTAGCGAAGCAATCTCCATGTGATAGCAAACGGGTACAGACAAAGGGTGGTTTGCCGATGCAGTTGCCCCTTGAACTCCGCTGGGACCGGAGGGCCGACCTGGCCGACTTCGTACCGGGCGCCAACGCCGAGGCGTGGGCACTCGTGGAGGCTGCCGCCGCGGGCACGCGCCGTGTGGAGCCGGTCTATCTCCACGGGCCATCCGGGGCGGGCAAAAGCCATCTGCTCCAGGGCGCGTGTAGCCGCTTGGCGGCCGCCGGCGGGGCGGTGGCCTATCTGCCGCTGGGCTCCTTGGAAGAACACGGGCCGGGGATGCTGGAGGGGCTCGAGGCCGTCCGGTTGTTGGCCGTGGATGATCTGGAGCGTATCGCTGGGCGGCCGGAGTGGGAGCACGCCTTCTTTCACCTGTTCAATCGCTCCATGGAGACCGGTGCGGCGATCATCATGGCCGCGCGGCGTCCCCCTGCCGCCTTGGGGGTCGGGCTGCCCGACTTGGTTTCACGACTGGGTTGGGGGCTGGTGGTCCGGGTACATCCCCCGGATGACGAGGTCCGTCTCGCGGTATTGCGGCGCCGGGCGGGTCAAGCGGGTCTCGATCTGCCGGAGCCGGCGGCCCGTTATCTGCTGACCCATTGCCGCCGGGATCTGCTCCACTTGCTGGAGTTGCTCGACCGGTTGGACGCCGCCTCATTGGCACGAAGCCGCCGTCTGACGGTGCCGTTCATCCGTGAGGTGCTCGGTGAACCGGATGAACCGAAAGGCGGACATACGAAACCG
>SKYL01000223.1 GCA_007127935.1 Halorhodospira sp.
CTTACCGTCATTGCGAGGGCCGGAGGCCCGCGGCAATCTCCATGCGCCGACACCCAGAAAGCCTTATGATCACCATGGATGAGCGGACGCCCGTCCTCCCGACGGGCCGTCCACCACCACCGAGGTCAGGGGGGCTTCGCCATGGATGCACCGATCCAGCAACTGCGCAACGATTTACTGCAACGGCAACTCGCCATCGCCGAGGCGGCCGACTTTCCGGTAGTCCTCGTCACCACCGGCATGGCCGGAGCCGGCAAGGGGGAGACCCTCAACCTCCTGAACAAGTGGCTGGAGAACCGGGTCATGGCCACCCACGCCCTGGACGCCCCCACCGACGAGGAGCGCGAGCGGCCGCGCATGTGGCGCTTCTGGCGGGCGCTGCCGCCCAAGGGCCGCTTCGGCATCTTCGTCAACGGCTGGTACGGCGACGCTGTCTTCGATTACGCCGCTGGCCGGCTCACCGAGGCGGGACTCGACGACCGGCTCCGGGAAATCGCCGCCTTCGAGCGCATGGTTGCCGCCGAGGGGGCGTTGCTGCTCAAGTTCTGGTACCACATCAGCAAGAACGACCAGTACCGGCTCTTTCGCAAGCTGGAGGCCGACCCGCAGCAACACTGGCGGGTCTCGGAACTGGACTGGGTCCGGCACACCCAGTACGACGCCATCGACCACGCCGGCCAACGCGCCCGTGAGATCACCGACGCGGAGTGGGCCCCGTGGCACGTCATCGACGACCTCGACGCCGAACGGCAGAGCGTGGGCACCGCCCGCATCCTGTGCAAGGTGATGGAGCGTCGGCTCAAAGGCCGCAGCAAGGAGGTGCGCGCCGCCGGACGGGCGCCGAAACTTTCCAAGGCGAAGGCACGCCAAACGTTGGCCGATGTGGACCTGACCGCGAGGCTGAAAAAGAAAGAGTACGTGGAGCGCTTGGCGGCGGCCCAGGCCCGGCTCGCCCTATTGGCCCGCGCCCCGGAGTTCCGGCGCCACGCCGTCGTCTGCGTCTTCGAAGGGCACGACGCCGCCGGCAAGGGAGGTGTCATCCACCGGCTCACCGAGGGGCTCGACCCGCGGCTCTACCGGGTCATCCGCGTCGCCGCCCCCACCGACGAGGAGCGTGCGCAACCGTGGCTGTGGCGCTTCTGGCGCCACCTGCCCCGGCGGGGCCGCTTCACCCTCTTCGACCGCTCCTGGTACGGGCGGGTCCTGGTGGAACGGGTGGAGGGCTTCGCCGCGAAGAACGAGTGGCAACGGGCCTACGACGAGATCAACGAGTTCGAAGCACAACTGTTGCGGTCACGGGTCATCGTCGCCAAGTTCTGGCTGACCATCGACGCCGAAGAGCAACTGAAGCGCTTCAACGAGCGGGCCGAGACACCCCACAAGCAGCACAAACTCACCGATGAGGACTGGCGCAACCGCGAAAAGTGGGATACTTACAACGCGGCTATCAACGATATGGTCCGCCACACCGGAACCACCGGCGCGCCGTGGGACCTGATCCCCGCCAATGACAAGCGGTACGCCCGGGTGCGCACCATCGAGACGCTATGCACCCGCATCGAGACCACCCTGAGAGGCGCATGAACGACCCGTCACAAAACGCCATCCTGCTCATCCACTGCCCCGACCAACACGGCTTGGTGGCCGCCATCTCCCGGTTCGTCTCCGGCAACGGGGGCAATATCGTCGACCTCGACCAGCATGTGGACACCGAGCAGGGTGTCTTCTTCATGCGCTTGGAGTGGGAACTGGCGAGCTTCACGTTGCCGGCGGCCGAGATCGGCCCGCGCTTCGCCGCCGAGGTGGCCAAGCCGCTGGGGATCACGTGGCGGCTCCACTTCTCCGACGAGCGCCCGCGCATGGCGATCCTCGTCTCTCGCCTCTCTCACTGCCTCTACGACCTGCTGGCCCGCTGGCACGCCGGCGACCTGCCGGTGGAGATCCCGCTGATCGTCAGCAATCACGAGACCCTGCGCCCGGTCGCCGAGCGTTTCGGCATTGACTTCCACCACACGCCGGTGACGCCGGAGAACAAACCGGAGCAGGAGGCCCGCCAGTTGGCCCTACTGGCCGACTACGGGATCGAGTTCGCGGTCCTCGCCCGTTACATGCAGATCGTCAGTGGGGCGTTCATTGCCCACTATCCGGAGCGGCTGATCAACATCCACCACTCCTTCCTCCCCGCCTTCGCCGGAGCACGCCCCTACCACGCCGCCCACGCCCGCGGCGTGAAGGTGATCGGCGCCACCAGCCACTACGTCACCGAAGAGCTGGATGCCGGGCCGATCATCGCCCAGGACGTAGTTCATGTGAGCCACCGGGATTCGGTGGACGACCTGATCCGCAAGGGGCGCGACCTCGAGCAACTGGTGCTGGCCCGGGCGGTTTGGCACCACGTGCAGCGCAAGACCCTGGTCTATGGGAACCGGACGGTGGTCTTCGACTGACAGATTGTGCGCCGCACCATTTCTGCTAGACTCGGTGGGACGGAACGTCACCGGAGACTCCCATGAGCGTCCTGAACCTGGAGCGGCTGCTGAAGCCGAAGTCTGTCGCCCTGATCGGCGCCTCGGACAAGGAGGGCTCCCTGGGCAGGCTGGTGATGCGCAATCTGCTGGAGGGCGGATTCCAAGGGCCGATCTGGCCGGTCAACCCGAAGTACACCACCATCTGCGGCCGCGACGCCTACCCCGATGTCGCCTCCCTGCCCGGCGTCCCCGATCTGGCGACGATCTGCACTCCGGCGCCGACGCTGCCGGGACTGATCACGGAGTTGGGCGAGCACGGCATCAAAGGGGCAGTGGTCCTCTCCGCCGGCACCAACGTGGAGGACAACGAGGGCAAGACCATCGAGCAGCGCATGCTGGAGGCGGCCCGCCCCCACGGGGTGCGCATCCTCGGCCCGAACTGCGTCGGTCTGTTGCTGCCCAACATCGGCCTCAACGCCAGCTTCGCCCATACCTACTCGCTGCCGGGGCGGCTGGCGCTGATCTCCCAGTCCGGCGCGCTGTGCACCACGCTGATCGATTGGGCCAAGTCGCGGGGCATCGGCTTCTCCCACTTCATCTCTCTGGGCAACGCGGCGGACGTCGACTTCGGCGACCTGCTTAACTACCTCAGCGGCGACGGCAAGACCGACGGTATCCTGCTCTACATCGAGTCGATCCGCGAGGCGCGCAAGTTCATGTCGGCGGCCCGTGCCACCGCGCGCAACAAGCCGGTGATCGTCATCAAAGCCGGGCGGGTGGAGGAAGGCGCGCGGGCCGCCGCCTCCCACACTGGCGCCCTGGCCGGCAGCGACGACATCTTCGACAGCGCCATCCGCCGCGCCGGCATGTTGCGGGTCTACTCCATCGAGGACCTCTTCGCCGCCGTGGAGACCCTGGCCCGCGCCCGGCGGATCACCGGCAATCGGCTGGTGATCCTCACCAACGGCGGCGGGCCGGGGGTGCTGGCCACCGACGCCCTGGTAAGCCGGGGCGGCCGCCTGGCGGAGCTGGCCGATGAGACGCTGGAGGCCCTCCACCAGTGTCTGCCGCCCACCTGGTCGCAGGACAACCCGGTGGACATCATCGGTGACGGCGATGCCGACCGGTACGTGGCCGCCCTGGAGGCGATCCTGCCGGATCCCAACTACGACGCCATCCTGGTCATGCTGGTGCCGGCGGCGGTGGTGGACAACGAGGCGGTGGCGCGGGCCGTCGCCGAGCGGATTGGGCACACCCGCAAGCCGGTTCTCACCTGTTGGATGGGCGAGGAGGCGGTCCACAAGGCGCGCAAGCACTTCGAGCAGGAAGGCGTTCCCGCCTACGAGACCCCGGACGCGGCGGTGACCGCCTTCCTGCAGATGTGGGAGTACCAGGACAACCAGAACACCCTGATGGAGACGCCGCCCTCGGTGCCCGAGGCGTTCCGGCCCGACTACGGAGCCGCCGCCGGAGTGATCGCCGCCGCGCTGGAGGGCGAACGCGAGATCCTCAGCGAGGCGGAGGCCAAGCGGGTGCTCCAGGCCTACGAGGTGCCGGTGGTGGAGACCCACATCGCCAAGGATGTGGACGAGGCGGTGGCCCTGGCCGATTCCATCGGCTTTCCGGTGGCGCTGAAGATCCTCTCCCACGACATCACCCACAAGTCGGACGTGGGCGGCGTCCTGCTCGATATCGAGTCAGCGGAGATTCTGCGCTACTCGGCGGAGGGGATGCTCGCCCGCATCGAGCGGATGCAGCCCGGCGCCCGCATCGACGGCTTCACGGTGCAGAAGATGGTCCACTGGCCGGGGGCCCACGAGCTGATCGTCGGCGCCGTCACCGACCCGATCTTCGGCCCCGCCATCCTCTTCGGCCGGGGCGGTGGCTCGGTGGAGGTGATCAACGACAAGGCGGTGGCGCTGCCGCCGCTGAACATGGCCCTGGCGCGGCAGCTAATGTCGAATACCCAGATCTACCGGCTGCTGCGGGGCTACCGCGACAAGCCGGCGGTGGACCTGGAAGCGGTCTGCCTGACCCTGATGAAGGTGGCCCAGATCGTCATCGACCACCCCGAGGTGGCGGAGCTGGACATTAACCCGCTCTTCTCCCACCCCCGGGGGGTGCTGGCGCTCGACGCCCGCATCCGAATCGCCCCGGCCGCCGGCCGGGGCGCCGAACGGCTCGCCATCCGCACCTATCCCAAGTGCGAGGAGGCCTCCGTCACCCTC
>SKYL01000350.1 GCA_007127935.1 Halorhodospira sp.
GATGTCACCCGCGCGCACCTCTTTGATCTCTTCCCGCTGATTGGAGTGCATCTGCAACAGACGGCCGACGCGCTCCTTTTTGCTCTTCACCGGGTTGAACACGGCGTCGCCGGAATTCAACACGCCGGAGTAGACACGGAAGAAGGTCAAGTTACCCACATACGGATCGTTGGCGATCTTGAACGCCAACGCGGCGAACGGCTCCTCGTCGCTGGAGGAGCGGGTGGCCACGGTCTCATCGGCGTCGTCCAGCACGCCCTCGATGGCGGGCACCTCGTTGGGCGCCGGCATGAACTCGACCACGGCGTCCAGCAGCGCCTGCACCCCTTTGTTCTTGAAGGCGGTACCACAGAGGGCCGGAACGATCTCGTTGGCGATGGTCCGCTTCCGCAGCCCGCGCTTGATCTCGTCGACGGTCAACTCGCCTCCCTCGAGGTACTTCTCCATCAGCTCCTCGTCGGCTTCCGCGGCGGCTTCTACCATCTCTTCGCGGACCGACTCGGCATCGCTCAGCAACGCCTCGGGGATGTCCGTCTGCGTGTAGGTCGTGCCCTGGGTGGCGTCGTCCCAATAGATCGCCTTCATGCGGATCAGGTCGATGACGCCCTCGAAATTCTCCTCGGCCCCGATGGGAACCTGGATCGGCACCGCCACCGCGCCCAGCCGATCGCGGACCTGCTGGACCACGCGGAAGAAGTCGGCCCCCGCCCGGTCCATCTTGTTGACGAACGCCATCCGCGGCACACCGTACTTATTGGCCTGCCGCCAGACCGTCTCCGACTGCGGCTCGACGCCGCCGACGGCGCAGAAGACCGCCACCGCGCCGTCCAGCACGCGAAGGGAGCGCTCCACCTCGATGGTGAAATCGACGTGGCCCGGGGTGTCGATGACGTTGATGCGGGTCTCGGGGTACTGCTGATCCATCCCCTTCCAGAAACAGGTGGTGGCGGCGGACGTGATGGTGATGCCGCGCTCCTGCTCCTGCGCCATCCAGTCCATGGTGGCCGCACCGTCATGCACCTCGCCCAACTTGTGCGAGACACCGGTATAGAAAAGGATGCGCTCGGACGTGGTCGTCTTGCCGGCATCGATGTGGGCCATGATGCCGATGTTCCGGTAGCGCTCAATAGGTGTCTTGCGTGCCACTGTCTAAACCCCGCTTGCCCTTGGTGATCACCAGCGATAGTGCGAGAAGGCCTTGTTGGCCTCCGCCATCCGGTGCGTATCCTCTCGTTTCTTGACGGCGGTACCGCGATTCTCGGCCGCCTCCATCATCTCGTTGGCGAGGCGCGCCGCCATGGTCTTCTCGCCCCGCTTGCGGGAGGCTTCCAGCAACCAGCGCATGGCCAGCGTCTGCCGCCGCTCGGGGCGGACCTCCACCGGCACTTGGTAGGTGGCGCCGCCGACCCGGCGGGACTTGACCTCCACCCGCGGCTTGACGCTCTCCAAAGCGGCCTCCATGACGGTCAACGGCTCGTCGTGCTTCGCCTGGATGCGGTCCAGGGCGCCGTACATGATCCGCTCCGCCACGGAACGCTTGCCGTCACGCATTACCATGTTGACGAACTTGGTCAACACCTGGCTGCCGAACTTGGGATCCGGCAGCAGCTTGCGCTTGGGTACCTCTCTTCTCCTAGGCATGGTGTCGTCGCCCCGTTACTTCTGCTTCGGCCGCTTGGCGCCGTATTTCGACCGGCCCTGGCGGCGCTTATCCACACCCGCCGTATCGGCAGCGCCACGCACCACGTGGTAGCGCACACCGGGCAGATCCTTGACTCGGCCCCCGCGGATCAAGACCACCGAGTGTTCCTGAAGGTTGTGTCCCTCGCCGCCGATGTAGGTGCTGACCTCGTAGCTGTTGGTCAACCGTACGCGCGCGACCTTACGCAGCGCGGAGTTCGGCTTCTTCGGCGTGGTGGTGTAGACACGGGTGCAGACACCACGCTTTTGCGGGCACGCCTCCAAGGCGGGCACATTGCTCTTGGCGGTGCGCTTCGTACGACCCTTGCGCACCAACTGGTTCATCGTAGCCATAGGGTTGTCGTGCTCCGTACCGACCCAAAAACGACAGGCCGGCGAGCCGGCCTGTCGAGGACGGGGAATTCTAGGCAGTTGCCCTCACAATGTCAACGCACGGCCCGCGGTACGCGTCACTCCTCGTCCGCCGGCGGCTCCTCCACCGACGGCTCGGCGGCGCCGAAGACCTCCGCCGCCTGCTCCTCCGGCGATGGCGTTGGTACAAGCTCGGGGCCACCACTCCGCCGCGCGGCATGGTAGGCGAACCCAGTGCCGGCGGGAATCAAACGCCCGACGATGACATTCTCCTTGAGCCCCCGCAGGTCGTCCCGCGTACTGCGCGTCGCCGCCTCGGTGAGCACTCGGGTCGTCTCCTGGAAGGAGGCCGCCGAGATAAACGACTCGGTGGAGAGCGACGCCTTGGTGATCCCCAGAAGAATCGAGTCGTAAGTGGCCACATTCTTACCGGCCCCCGCCAACCGGTCGTTCTCCTCCATCAGCCTCGGCCGGTCCACCTGCTCGCCCTTGAGGTAGAGGGAGTCCCCCGGATCCTTGATCTGCACCTTGCGCAGCATCTGGCGGACTATGACTTCGATGTGCTTGTCGTTGATCTTCACGCCCTGCAGGCGGTAGACGTCCTGGATCTCCTTGACGATATAGCTGGCCAGCGCGGTAATCCCCAGCAAGCGCAGGATATCGTGGGGGTTCGGCTCGCCGTCGGCGATCATCTCCCCCTTCTCTACATGCTCGCCCTCGAAGACGGTGACGTTGCGCCACTTCGGGATCAACTCCTCGTACACCTCACCGTCGTGCTGAGTGATGAGCAGCCGCTGCTTGCCCTTGGTGTCCTTACCGAAGCCCACCGTACCGGAGACCTCGGCCAGGATCGCCGGCTCCTTCGGCTTGCGCGCCTCGAACAAATCGGCCACCCGGGGCAGACCGCCGGTGATGTCACGGGTCTTGGACGACTCCTGGGGGATGCGGGCCAGGGCGTCACCCACCCGCACCTCGGCGTTGTCCTCCAGACCGACAATGGCACCAGCCGGCAGGTAGTAGTGGGCCGGGATCTCGGTGCCGGCGATGTTCAAGTCGTTGCCGTCGGCATCGACCAACTTGATCATCGGACGGAGATCCTTGTGGGCGATCCGCTCCTCCACCTGCTTGCCGGACGCATCGGTCACCGTCCGCTTGTAATCACCGGTGCCGCGGCTCTTGGGATCGGTGACCTGCAAGTTGGACAGACCGGTGACCTCGTCCACTTCCCGGGAGACGGTGACGCCTTCGACGAAGTCGTGGAAGCGGACGTAGCCCTCCACCTCGGTGATGATCGGGTGGGTGTGGGGGTCCCAAGTGGCCACCACCTGCCCGGCTTCCACCGGGTCGCTGTCACCCACCGCCAACACCGCACCGTAGGGAATCTTGTAACGCTCCCGCTCCCGCCCGTACTCGTCCATGACGGTCAACTCGCCGGAGCGGGCGACGGCCACGTAGTTCCCGGAGTGGTGTTTCACGGTCTTGATGTTATGTAGCCGCGCCGTCCCGGAGGTGCGCACCTGCACGTTGGAGACCGCCGCCGCCCGGGAGGCGGCGCCGCCGATATGGAACGTGCGCATGGTCAGCTGGGTGCCGGGCTCGCCGATGGACTGGGCGGCGATGACGCCCACCGCCTCTCCGATGTTGACGGCGTGGCCACGGGCCAGATCACGACCGTAGCACTGGCTGCACACCCCGTAGCGGGTTCCGCAGGTGATGGGCGAACGCACCCTGATCTCGTCGACACCCATCCGCTCCAGCCGTTCCACCCACTCCTCATCCAGCAACGTACCAGCCGCAACAGCGATCTCCTGACCCCCGGGGACATTGACGTCCTCGGCCACCACCCGGCCCAATACGCGCTCGGCCAGGGTCTCCACGACGTCGCCGCCCTCGATGATCGGCGTCAACGTGATGCCCTCGGTGGTCCCGCAATCGACCTCGGTCACCACCAAGTCTTGGGAGACATCCACCAAGCGGCGGGTGAGATAGCCCGAGTTGGCAGTCTTCAGCGCCGTGTCCGCGAGGCCCTTCCGGGCGCCGTGGGTGGAGATGAAGTACTGCAATACGTTCAGCCCCTCACGGAAGTTCGCAGTGATGGGCGTCTCGATGATCGAACCGTCCGGCTTGGCCATCAGGCCCCGCATGCCGGCCAACTGACGGATCTGGGCCGCCGAACCCCGGGCGCCGGAGTCGGCCATGATAAAGATGGAGTTCAACGACTTCTGCGTCGTCTCGTTGCCGTCGCGGTCCGCCACCTGGATCTTGCCGATCCGCTCCATCATGGCGCCGGCCACTTGATCGTTGGTCCGCGACCAAATGTCGACCACCTTGTTGTACCGCTCACCGGCGGTCACCAGACCGGAGGCATACTGGCCCTCAATCTCCTTGACCTCGTCCTCGGCGCGGCGAAGGATCTCCCGCTTCTCTTCCGGGATCTCCATGTCGTCGACACCGATGGAGACACCGGCGCGGGTGGAGAAGTAGAAACCGGTGTACATCAACTGGTCGGCGAAGATCACCGTCCCCTTCAGACCGACCCGGCGGTAGCAGGCGTTGATCAGACCGGAGATGGCCTTCTTGTCCAACTCCCGGTCCACCAGGTCGAAGGGCAGGCCTTCGGGCATGATGCGGTAGA
>SKYL01000192.1 GCA_007127935.1 Halorhodospira sp.
CACAGCTGCCCGGCACCGAGTCGTTGGAGCTGACCCTGCACCGCGTCCTCCCCTGTTGGGAGGCGGTCATCGTCCCGGCGCTGCGGAGCCACCAGAATGTTCTGGTGGCCGCCCACGGAAATAGCCTGCGCGCCCTGGTCAAGCACCTCGACGGCCTCTCCGGCGACGCGATCATGAAGGTCGAGATCCCCACCGGGCGGCCGTTGGTCTACGAGTTGGCCGACGGCCTGACGGTGCGGGGCAGCCGCTACCTCGACGAGTGACCCCGCCGTGGCCCGCACCCTGATCGCCCTGATCAGCGGCTCCAGCCGGGGGCTTGGGCTGGAGACGGCGCGCCAACTGGCGGCCAGGGGGTACCGGGTGGTCCTCACCGGGCGCGATGGCCTGGCCGGCAAGGCGGCGGCCGACAAACTTACTGGCGAGGGCCACGACGTCGTCCACCACCCGCTCGATGTCGATCACGATCATTCCGTGCGCCGGCTGGCCGCCTTCATCGCCGACGACCCGCGGCTCGGCCACCTGGACGTCCTGGTCAACAACGCCGGGATCTTTCCCGAACGCGACCCCCAGACCGGCACCGGCCCCGCCGCGCTGGAGACCCCCTTGAAGACCGTGCGCCAGACCTGGGAGACCAACTGTCTCGGCGCCCTGCGCCTGACCCAGGCGGTGGTGCCGCTAATGCGGCGCCACGGCTACGGGCGGATCGTCAATATTTCCTCCGGCTACGGCCAACTGGACGGCATGGGCGGCGGCTTTGTCGGCTACCGCCTCTCCAAGGCCGGGATCAACGTTCTCACCCGCGTCCTGGCGGCTGAACTTCAACCAGAGGGGATTCTGGTTAACGCCATCGACCCCGGTTGGCTCCCGACCCGCATGGGTGGCCCCAAGGCCACCGGCAGCACCGCCGCGGCCGCCGCGGATGTGGTCTGGGCCGCCACGCTGCGCGGTGACAGCCCCACAGGACGGCTCTTCCATGACCGGCGGCCGATGCCGTGGTAGCTTCTCTCCGGTAACCACGCAACGAGGCACGCGGCCATGAGTGATCGAACCGGGCTTACCCACATCAAGACCAGCGGCGAGGCCCATATCGTCGACGTGGGTGACAAGGCGGCCACCCACCGTATCGCCGAGGCCGAGGGGCATATCGAGATGGCCCCGGAGACCCTGCGCGCCCTGTGCGCGGGCAACCTCAAGAAGGGCGATGCCCTGGGCACGGCACGCATCGCCGGGCTGATGGCGGCCAAGCGGACCGCCGAACTGATCCCCCTCTGCCACCCATTGGCGCTGACCAATGTCGACGTGGAGCTGACCCCGGACCAGGGCGCCGGGGCCGTGCACTGCCGTGTACGGGCGGAGACGGTGGGTCCCACCGGAGTGGAGATGGAGGCGCTGACCGGCGTCCAGGTGGCGCTGCTCACCGTCTACGACATGTGCAAGGCGATGGACCGTGGCATGTGCATCACCGGCGTGCGGCTGCTGCGCAAGAGCGGCGGGCGCTCAGGGGATTGGCGCCGCCCCGGGGATTGATCCACGCTATGGGGGACCGCTGGAAGCGAGCCGAGCCATGGACACACCGGAACCCACTGAACCCACCGGCCTACTCTCCCGCGTATTGGGGGATTCCGCCCGAAAGCGCGGCCTGCCGCCCGGCACCGCGATTCACATCGGTGAGCGCAAGGCCGACGAGGTCAAGATCACCGTCATCCAATACGATGCCGATGGTTGCCGCACCAGTGAGGACCCCACGCTGGAGACGTGCGCGCGCGATGGCGAGACCCCCGGCACCCTGTGGATCAACGTGGACGGCCTGCACCAAGTGGAGCGGATTGAGACCCTCGGCCGCTGCTTCCAACTCCATCCGCTGACCGTCGAGGACGTCTGCAACACCACGCAGCGCGCCAAACTCGACGTCTTCGACGATTACCTCTATCTGGTGGTCAAGAGTCAGCACTACCGCCTTGAAAGCCACAGCGTCGAGGGCGAACAGATCAGCTTCGTGCTGGGAAAGGGCTTCCTGCTCACCTTCCAGGAGCAAGAGAGCCCCCTCTTTGACGACATCCGGCGGCGGCTGCGTAGCGGCAAGGGCCGCATCCGCCACCGGGGGGCCGACTACCTCGCCTACACCTTGCTGGACGCGGTGGTGGACCACTACTTCACCGTTCTGGAGCAGCTCGGCGAGGAGATCGAAGGGGTCGAGGAGGAGGTGGTGGCCGGCGCCGGCCGCGCCACCGTCCAACGTCTCCATCTACTGCGACGGGAACTGATCCTTCTGCGCAAATCGATCTGGCCGCTGCGCGAAGTGGTGAACCGCCTGCTGCACCAGGATGACAGCCTGGAGTGGATCGACCCCTCCACCACCCTCTATCTCCGCGACCTCTACGACCACACCGTCCAAGTCATCGAGACCGTGGAGACGTACCGCGATCTGCTGGCCGGACTGCTGGACATCCACCTCTCCAGCCTGAGCTACCGGATGAACGAGATCATGAAGGTGCTCACCATCATCGCCGTGATCTTCATCCCACTGACCTTCATCGCCGGGGTCTACGGCATGAATTTCGATCCGGAGGCGAGCCCCTGGAATATGCCGGAACTGAATTGGTACTGGGGGTATCCGTTGGTGCTGCTGCTGATGGCCGGGGTGGTGGCGGCCATGCTCATCTACTTCCGGTGCAAGCGGTGGCTGTAAGCCCCGTGGCCCCTGAACGGATCGACGCGGAGCGGCCATGACCGGCAACCAGGGCGCCCCTCGTGATCGGTTGGCACGCTGGTTCCACGCGGCGCTGAAGGCGGTGGACCCGGCGGTTTGCGTGCCGCCGGCACTGCCGGAGCCGCCGCCGGGGCGGACGGTGGTGGTGGGCGCGGGCAAGGCGGCGGCGCGGATGGCCGCGGCGGTGGAGCGCCATTGGCCCGGACCGCTGTCAGGGGTGGTGGTGACGGCGTACGGTCACGCGGAGGCGTGCCGCTCCATCCGGGTACTGGAAGCCGGCCATCCGGTGCCGGACGCCGCCGGGGTGGCGGCCACCGGGGAGATCCTGGCGGCGGTGGACGCGGCGGGGCCGGACGACCTGGTCCTGGTGTTGCTCTCCGGCGGTGGGTCATCGTTGCTGGTCTCCCCGGTATCGGGGGTGACGCTGGAGGACAAACAGACCCTCCATCGCGCCCTGTTGCGCAGTGGGGCGGCCATCTCGGAGATCAACACCGTGCGCCGGTGCCTCTCCCGGGTGAAGGGGGGCGGGTTGGCGCGGCGGGCGGCGCCGGCGCGGGTGGTGACGCTGGTACTTTCCGATGTGCCCGGCGACGATCCGTCCATCGTGGCCTCGGGCCCGACGGCGGCCTTCTCTGCCACCACTGAAGACGCCGCCACCATCCTCCAGCGGTACCGCATCCCGGTCCCGGATTACCCCCTGAAAGCGTTGCGCGGCAACGATTCCGAAGGCTATTCGGGGTCGACTCCGGCGGTGGAACACCGCATCGTGGCCACTGCCTGGGACGCCCTGGAGGCCGCCGCCCATGCCGCCCGGGAGGATGGCGTGACGCCAATGATCCTGGGTGATGCGCTGGAAGGCGAGGCGCGGGAAGTCGGCCGTGCCCTGGCCGGGATGGCACTCTCCTGTGCCGTGCATGGCGCGCCCGTAAAGCCCCCTTGTGTGCTTCTCTCCGGGGGAGAGACCACGGTGACGGTACACGGCGGTGGGCAGGGTGGACGGAATAGCGAGTTGGCCCTAGCCGCGGGCATCACCCTGCGCGGCAGGGCGGGGATTCATCTCCTGGCGGCGGATACGGACGGGATTGACGGCGCCGGGACGCACGCCGGGGCGTTCATGGGGCCGGAGATCTGGCAAGCCGGACGGGCCGGTGGCGTCGATGCAATGGCCCATCTGGCGGATAACGACTCCTGCGGCTACTTCGAGACCGTGGGAGGACTGCTGGTCACCGGCCCGACACGCACCAATGTCAACGACTTCCGCGCCTTCTTGGTGGACTTCGGCTGCTAGACTTCAGGTTGTTGGCCTGGAGATCGCGCCATGTCACTGACCCAACGAAGCTGTGAACCGTGCCGGGGTGGGGTTCCCCCCATGGATCGCGCCCGCGCCGGAGAGATGCTGAACCAACTGCCCGGATGGGAGTTGGTGGACGACGGCATAAAGCTTCGGCGGCACTTCAAGTTCAAGAACTTCTCGCAAGCCACCGATTTCGTGAATCATGTGGCGGAGATCGCCGAGACGGAGGATCACCATCCGGAGATCCGGTTCGGCTACGGCTACGCTGAGGTGGAGACCTACACCCACAAGATCGGCGGGCTGCACGAGAACGACTTCATCCTCGCCGCCAAGGTCAGTCACATCGTCGAGTCCTAGCCAGGAACACCCCGTCATACGGCGAGCACCCCGTCATTGCGAGGAGCGGAGCGACGAAGCAATCTCCATGGGTTTGACGTCCAACTTGCTGGAGATTGCTTCGCTACGCTCGCAATGACGGGGTGCTCACCGCATGACGGGGTGCTCACCGCATGACGGGGTGCTCACCGCATGACGGGGTGCTCATCGCATGACCGGGTGCTGCTCGCAATCCCGGTGGCGCGCCTCCCCTCTTTTGTGCTGCAATACCGCCCGACGGAAGCAGGGGTGCCCGCCGATGCGGGCTGAGA
>SKYL01000138.1 GCA_007127935.1 Halorhodospira sp.
CACTTCTGGGCTATGTCAATCTTCTCCATCAGTGGAATCGCGCCTACAATCTCACGGCAGTACGCGACCCCGTGGAGATGGTTCGCCGCCATGTTCTGGAGAGCATCGCGGTGCTGCCTTACATCCACGGAGACCGTCTACTCGATATCGGTAGCGGCGCGGGGCTTCCTGGGCTGCCGTTGGCGGTGGCACGGGGCTCCGGGTCTACGGAGTTGATGGACAGTGCGGCCAAGCGCGTGCGCTTTTTACATCACGTCGTCACCACCCTGGGGCTGAAAGACGTGCATGTGGTCCACGGCCGCGCCGAAGAAATGCCCCATCGCGGTGCCGATTGCGTGACCGCGCGGGCCGTGGCGCCGTTGGAACGCCTACTGCCGATGGCGATCCGGCATTGTGCGCCCGGCGGCCGTGTCGTCTCCCTGAAAGGGCCGCGGGTGGAAGAGGAACTCGACGCGTTGCCCGAGGCGTTGCGCGGACAGCTCGATGTGAAGACGGTCGAGGTGCCGGGCGGGGAGAGGCGGATGAGGATCGTGGTGTACCATCAGACCCTAACTACAGACAAATACGACTAAGAAATCAGGAGCGACCGATGCCTCGTATCATCGCAGTGGCGAATCAGAAGGGGGGGGTGGGGAAGACCACCACCTGTGTCAATCTGGCCGCATCGCTGGCGGTGGGCGGTAAGCGGGTTCTTTTGGTGGATCTCGATCCCCAGGGTAACGCCAGCGTCGGCTGCGGCGTCGATAAGAATACAATCAGCCCCACGGCGTACGAGGCGTTGCTGGAGGAGGTCCCCCTCAAGGACGCCATCATCACGCCGGACGAGGTCGGCTTCGACCTGGTGGTGGCCAACGGGAACCTGACCGCCGCCGAGGTGGAGCTTTTGGACCTGGAACGCCGGGAGCAGCGGCTGCGAGGCCAGTTGGCGACGGTGCGGGACGACTATGAATACATCCTCATTGACTGCCCGCCGTCGCTAAACATTCTCACCGTGAACGCCTTGGTGGCGGCCGACGGCGTACTGATCCCGATCCAATGTGAGTACTTCGCCTTGGAAGGTCTGACGGCGCTGCTGGACACCATTCGCCGTGTCCAGGCACGGGCCAACCGGGAACTGACCATCGAAGGTCTGCTGCGGACCATGTTCGATCCGCGGAACAAGCTGGCCAACCAAGTGGGCGACCAGTTAACCGCCCACTTCGACCAGCAGGTCTACCGCACGATGATCCCCCGCAACGTCCGCCTCGCGGAGGCCCCCAGCCACGGCCTTCCGGTGTTGAGCTATGATCGCGCCTCCCGGGGCTCCCTGGCGTACATGGCGTTGGCCAGCGAGATGGTGCGCCGTCACGACGGCGCCCGCGTCTAAGGCTCCTAGGGAAACCATCTTAGGGATACGTTAGGAGGCGAGTCGGATGGCAGGAAAACGGCGAGGTCTCGGGCGAGGACTCGACGCGCTGCTGGGCGTCGAACCCGGGGTGGTAACGGATCCCGATGAGAGCCGCGGCGGGGAGTTGCGACGGCTCCCCATCGATTGGCTCCAGCGTGGCCAGTACCAACCGCGGCGGCATTTCGACGAACAGGCCCTGCGGGAGTTGGCCGACTCCATCCGCGCCCAAGGCATCGTCCAGCCCATTGTGGTTCGCCCGGTGGGTGAGCAGCGTTATGAAATCGTTGCCGGCGAGCGGCGGTGGCGGGCCGCCCAATTGGCGGAGATGGAAGAGATCCCCGCCTTGGTGCGGGAGATCTCCGACGAGGCCGCTATTGCGGTAGGTTTAATCGAAAACCTCCAACGGAAGGACCTGAACCCGCTGGAGGCGGCCGCCGCGTTGCGCCGTCTGATCGATGAGTTTGGCCTTTCTCATCAGGAGGCGGCAGAGGCGGTGGGGCGTTCCCGAACCGCTGTCACCAATCTGTTGCGGCTGCTCGACCTCAACGAGGATGTGCAACGGTTGATCGATCAGGGCCATCTGGACGCGGGGCACGCCAAGGCGCTGGCCGGGCTCAGCGGCGGGCTCCAAAGCGAAGCCGCGGCCAAGGTCGCGGCCAAGGGACTCTCGGTACGGGAGACGGAGTTGTTAATTCGGCGCATGCAGGAAGAGGCCGAAAGCGCCGCGGCTGTGGCCGACCACGATACGGGTTCCGATGATCCCGATGTGGTGCGCCTCCAGGACGACTTGGCGCAGCGGCTAGGCGCGACGGTTAACATCCAGCATAGCCGCCGCCGGGGCAAGGGTTGCGTCGTAATCCGCTATAACAGCCTGGAGGAGTTGGACGGCATCCTCGGGCGGATCCACTGAAATTACAAAAAGTCGCCTGATCGATCCATATACACCATTCGCAGTTGATTCCGGTCGGCGTAGCCGATACACTGCGCGCGCTCTAACCCGTTGGATAAGCATCTAAAACTGCTTATATAAGCAATACATGATGTTGGAGTAAGAGGGCAGGCGGGGGTCGCGTGCAAGAACGCCAGGTGCCGGAGGCCGGTTTCCAACCACAAGGCTACTGGCGGGATCGACGACCAGCCCTGCGGGTGATCGCCCGTATCGTGTGCGGCCAGCTCCTTCTAGGAGGGATCGTCGCTGCCGCGTGGCTGTTGGCGGAACCGTGCGCCGCGGCGGCCGCCATGTTCGGGGTTGCCATCGCACTGCTGCCGACCCTCTACTTCGCCGCCAAGGTCTTTTCCAAGGGTCCGGGAAGCGCGCCACACGATGTCCTGCGTGCGCTTTATACGGGAGAGGCGGTGAAGCTGATTCTTACGGCGGCGCTGTTCGTGATCGCGCTCCGCTGGTTTGCCGGCCACTTTTTGCCGCTGATCACTGCTTACGCCGCGGCACTCGCCACGTATTGGTTCGTGCTGTTGGGGAACCTGCGCAGCTGACCGCGTGGGTACTGTTGAACCCAAGGGGGGCACCTTAGATATGAGCGTCGAAGTCGGCAGCAACGCCACCGACTATATTCGTCACCATCTGACGAATCTGCGGCTCGATCTCACCACTGGGCAGATCGATTCGAGCGCCATGCACTTCTGGACGCTCCACATCGACACCTTGGTAATGGTGTTTGGCCTGGGGGCGTTCTTCTGCTACATCTTTTGGCTCGGCGCGCGGCAGGCCACGGCGGGGGTGCCGGGCGGCTTGCAGAACTTCGTCGAGGCGATGGTGGAGTTCGTCGACAAGACGGTGAAGGAGACCTTCCACGCCGAGAGCCGCGTCATCGCGCCGCTGGCGCTGACCGTCTTCTGCTGGGTCTTCCTGATGAACCTGATGGACCTCGTCCCCATCGATATGGTGCCGAGCATCATGTCGGCCGTCGGGGTGCCCTACTGGAAGATCCTGCCGTCGGTGGACCTGAACCTTACTTTCGGTCTCTCGCTGAGCGTCTTCGCGCTAATCATTATCTACAGCACCATGGGCAAGGGGCCCGGCGGCTTCCTCAAGGAGTTGCTCTTCCACCCCTTCGGTCCGTGGCTGATGCCGTTCAACCTGGTGCTGAACATCGTCGAGTTGGCGGCAAAGCCGATCTCCCTCTCGCTGCGGCTGTTCGGCAACCTCTACGCGGCGGAACTGATCTTCATCCTGATCTCTCTGCTTCCTTGGTGGATCCAGTGGTCGCTGGGCACGCCTTGGGCGATCTTCCATATTCTGGTGGTACCGCTGCAGGCATTTATCTTCATGATGCTCACCGTGGTCTATCTGGCGATGGCCTACGAGCACCATTAATTCATTGAGCTAACGGACCCATTCGAACTTTTTATCCCAGGAGGAACTCATGGAACTCGCAGCCCTCATCGCAGACGTTCAAGGTGTCACCGCCATCACGGTGGGCATTCTGATCGGCGCCGGCGCCCTCGGTACCGGCATCGGCTTCGGCCTGCTCGGCGGGAAATTCCTGGAGGGCGTCGCTCGCCAGCCGGAGATGGCCCCCATGCTCCAGGTCCGCATGTTCCTGGTGGCCGGCCTGTTGGACGCCGTGGCCATGATCGGCGTGGGTATCGCGCTGTTCTTCACCTTCGCCAACCCGTTCCTCGGCGCCGTGGAGGCCGCGGCCGGCGCCTAAGCCGCCCGCAGGCGACCCCAGGGGAGGTGCAACCGTGAATTTTGGTGCCACGTTCTGGGGACCGATGATCAGCTTCGCGCTGTTCGTTTGGTTCACCATGAAGTACGTCTGGCCTCCGATCCAGCAGGCGCTGGCTGATCGGCAGAAGCAGATCGCCGACGGTCTGGCCGCGGGGGAGCGCGGTCAGAAAGAGTTGGAGACGGCGCGTGACGAAGTGGCCGCCCTGCTCAAGGAAGCGCGAGAGCAGGCGAGTCAGATCATCAGCCAGGCCAACAAGCGCCAAGCGGAGATGGTCGAGGAAGCCCGCGCCGAGGCCCGCGCCGAGAGCGAGCGGATCCTCGCCGCCGCCCGCGAGGAGGTGGAACGGGAGATTCAACATGCCCGCGAAGCCCTGCGTCAGGAGGTAGCGAATATCGCGCTGATCGCCAGCGGCCGGATCCTCAAGCGTGAGGTGGACGCCAAGGCTCATCAGGATCTGATCGAAGAGTTGGCGGCGCAGATTTAGGAGGCTCCATGGCCGAACGAACCACACTGGCACGGCCGTACGCACGGGCGGTCTTCGAGTTGGCGGAGAAGCCCGACGCCCGCC